>CAYLSF010000447.1:0-6137 GCA_964385675.1 uncultured Saprospiraceae bacterium | reverse complement strand
AAAGCATGAACCGTTGATAACCCAAGAAGTTTATCAAAAAGCCCAAGCAATCATACAAGACAAAAGCCATACAGGTTCTAAAAAGCATAAGCATCTACTTCGAAAAATACTTCGATGTGCTCATTGTAAATATTATCTACCGGGAGAAACACAGAAAGGAAATGTATATTATCGGTGCCATACGAAAGGCTGTCCAACTAAAGGCATACGAGAAAGCTATATTGAACAACGATTGTCATCACTGTTCGATTCTATTCAATTTAGCGAACAAGAATTTTCAGCTATATCAACTATTATTACTTCTGAATTTGCTGCAAACACCAAAAACAATCAAGAAATCATTAACACTTTAAAGTTAAACATTGGAGATATTAATCAAAAAATCGATGTGCTTACTGATAGACTTATTGAAGGGGTCGTTGATAATGATATATATAACCAAAAGAAAGAACAATTACTCGTACAGCTTCACATTTTTAAGAATAAAATAGAGCAGTTAAAGACGGAAAAACAGCAATCAACCCAAAGAGTATCAAAAATCCTCGAACTGATGAAATCATTGAAAAATATATACTTTTCGGCAAATCGTACTGAGAAGCGATCTTTACTAAAATATGTATCCTCGAACTTGTTACTAGAAGGAAAAAAGCTATTAATTTCAATGAATTCTCTCTTTAAGGAGGTGGCAAAATTGTGTTTTTCGCCGTTATGTGCTGATACTGCCGACCATACCCGAATTTGTAATAGCAAAATTGCAGTTTTTACACAAAAAGACGAGGTATTTGTAGTAATACCGCTTGAGGGTGAATTTGAAGAACGAGAGGTGTTTGGCAAGCAGGCATTAAGTATAATTGCTGTTGATGTTGTTTTGAGTGGTGAGTGTGTGGACTTCGAAACATAAACATATCTAAAAAATACTGTATTCTAATCTGTTTATCCTACTGAAAATATAACAATTATTTTCATGCTTTTTCTTATTCATTTTAAAGTGTACCAATAATAGTGAATATTTTTCTCGTAGAGACATGAAACATACTAGACTATTGATAAAACTTGTGCTTGTATAGGTGAAAATTTTTTACTGAACTAAATTACAACCATAATGGAAAACATATTAGACCAGATTGATTCTGGAATAATGGGAGCTTTTAAGCCCAACAAGTACATTTTTGTGGCAATTATTGCAATAAAAGGAACGACACAACAGGAAGCGATCGACAACATCGACTATACAAAACTTCCAGAGCTTCAAAACTCAAAAGAGTACCTTTTTCCTCAACACAACAAAGTATTAGACCTCGAAGGTCTCCGAGAATACGATTTAGAAGATGTAAAAGTCGATCTTACAAGAAAGGATATTATATTCTTCGAAATCAAAATTCACGTTGACTATATAATGTAGTTAAAAGCCTATGGATTTTATAATAAATCTGTAGGCTTTTACATATATCATTTATTATACCCTTCTGTCCTCTTTTCCTATTTTTCTACTGACCAACCAAGAGAGCTTACATCTTAACGTTATTGCCATAGTCAAATTTCACTTTTATTGACAATAGTATCATTTTATGATTTTATGATTTTGACATACTCAATTATTTCAAATCAAAATTCAAATCAAAGATGGATAGGACAATAAATGATAAAGATCTACAAAAACTAAATCTTTCACCAAGCACAGGACGACTTGTAAGATGTGGTTCAGTAACAGCAAAAGTTAAATTAGAACAGGGTTACACAGTGTACAGACAGAAAACAAATGGACCAGGATTAGCCATCGCAACTATGTCTGACATAAAAACTGACCCGAATGGAGTTTTTGCTTACAGAGATCCAATACCACAAGATAACTTACGAAGCATATAATAATCAGTGTTTCGAGCCCAAAAAGCCTGACTTATAACCATAGTATTGTTAGGCTTTTTTTACTTCACCTAAATTTATAATCACACATTTACTCTTCTTTTGCATATTTTGTGTGTATCTATAATTAATTTTAAGAGTATGAAGAACAAATATTTCACCCAAGTCCCCAATAATGTATTTGATATTCTACTTCCTAAACTCACCATGGCTGAATTAAAATTACTATTAATCATTATTCGCCAAACAAATGGATGGTTACATAATAAGACTAAACGAAGAAAGACGAGAGATCGAATTAGTCACAATCAATTTATACAAAAATCAGGACTTTCAAGAAGAATAGTCATAGCTACCATCCAAAAACTGATTGACAAAGAACTCATCATCGTTACCGATGATGAAAGAACACCCTTACGCTCCCCCACAGAGCGAAAAGGTAAAAGAAGGCTATATTATCAACTTACACTAAGAAAGGAGTGTAAATGTGTTAAAAGAGCTAATCAAAAAGTTTCCATTCAAACACTCTTACAAGACCGAATGCAATATGATGATTAGTAATTCCAAGCCAAAACCTTGTTCTTCACCTGCCTCTTCTGACCCACCATAGACCTATATTCCATTTTAGTAATTTTGTACCTCCCATACAACTCCCTCACCAACCCCGTATCTGCATTATTCATCAAAAAATACGCTCCAACTTGGTGAAGAGTATGACAAAATGCTGCCAGTTTCCGTTGTTGTTCTTCGCCAAAACCATGGCGACTATATCCATCAAACGTTTGATGGTATGGAGGATCAAGATAGTAGAATGCTCCTTTCTGAATCGGGGTATCTTCAAAGGAATGAGCCGTAAGAGAAACCGATTGCAGAATATTATGAATCGCTTTGAGATGTGACTCATCAAAAATTTTTGGATGCGCATAACTCCCTACGGGTACATTAAACTTCCCTTGTTTGTTTACTCTATACAATCCATTGTACCCTGTTTTGTTGAGATAGATAAAAAGAGCTGCTTTTGATATTGGGTCGTGTTCAGTATGAAATCGTTCTCGTTGTATATAGTAATAGTCCTTTGAGTGTTGCTCTTGGTGGCTTTGTAATTTTGGAAGGAGTTCTGATAGATGATATTTGATTGCTTGATACGTTCCAATGAGATTTTCATTAATGTCTGAAAGTGAAGCATTTTTTGGTTGTATATGAAAAAATAATGCTCCACCACCAAGAAAGGGTTCATAGTAATGATTGAATTGTGGAGGAAGATATGTTTCAAGCGTTTTGACCTGTAATCGCTTTCCTCCAACCCACTTGAGAAATGGTTGTAATGGTGTAGTACAAGACATGATACCGAGAAAAAACAGAGGGCTTCATATTTGAAACCCTCCTTTTGAACTGCTAGTCCATCATCAAGCTATTCCTTGATTGGTTGCTCCTCAGCAGAGCCAATCTCCGCTTCACTTGACGATATGAAATATACGACTCTGTAGATTCTTCAAAAGGAGTGTGAATGTGCATTGTTTACCTGTGCACTTTAGAACACCAAGATGTGCAATTATTACCCGAACCTGTGCAAACACTTCACAAAAGATGTGCAAAAAGGTGTACATAACAAAAGAAACCTAGGACAAAATAAATAAGGACAAAAGGGGGGGAGATTTTTGAAAAGAAAAATCAGAACATTTACAGTCCTTTTTTGAAGAGTAGATGCACGCAATAGTGAGCTGCATGTATCATTTCCTTCAACGCAAACATCCCTACTCACCCCGTATCACCTACGTAGGCAAAGCCAATTGGCGTAATGCCAATGCCGTCTTTGGTATTCGACAATCAGATCGCTTCTTCCATCAGTATGTATTAGGGCAAACAGGAACAGGAAAAACTACTTTGTTACGCAATATGATTCTTCAGGATATCTATGCGAACAATGGATTGTGTTTGATTGATCCACATGGAGACTTGGTTGAGCGAGTCTTTCAAGCTATTCCGTCATATCGTCAAAAGGATGTTGTGTACTTTAATGTCACTCACCCTAAGATGCGTATGCGATTTAATCCCCTACTTCATGTTGCTAGTGAGCAACGTCCCTTGGTGGCGTCTGCGTTGTTAGAAATTCTCAAAAAACTGTGGGAAAGTGCGTGGGGATTACGATTAGAGCATATTCTCAGATACATTATTTTAACACTCCTTGACCAACCCAAAGCCACCTTAGCCAATATCATTGATATTATTCATAATGCTGAGTTTCGAGAGAATTGTATTGCCAATCTCAAAAACAAGTATTTGATTACATTCTGGAAAAATGAATTCCCCCGCTATTCCAAGAATGATATGTTGCCGATATTGAATAAAGTAGGGGCATTTGTGTTACACCCTGCACTGAGTCGAGCGCTCATCACCAATCCCCATGATATTGATATTCGGGAGATTATGGATAGCCGAAAGATATTGTTAGTAAATATCTCCAAAGGAATCATTGGTGAAGATGTATCACATATTGTGGGGTCGGTATTTGTTACCGCCATTGCTTCTGCTGCCTTTGGACGCGTTGATATACCCGAAGCACAACGACAACCCTTTTTTGTATATTTAGATGAATTTCAAAACTTCACCAATTTGTCACTCGTAACCATGCTGTCTGAATTACGGAAGTTTAAGATTGGAATGACCTTGGCACATCAATATTTACAACAACTCGAAGAAGCGATTCGATTTGCCATTCTGGGGAATGTGGGCACCCTCATTACCTTTCGAGTGGGTACCGAAGATGCTCCGTTTTTAGAAAAGATGATGTACCCGAAATTTGAAGTCGATGACTTTATTAACCTTCCTAATTACTTCATTTACTTGAAGCTCATGATTGATGGAAAGCCCAGTAAGCCCTTTAGTGCCAATACCTTGTCGCCCTCTGAATTAAAGCCCATCCTGCATACGTTTATACACAAACACCCTTCTTTGTTAAAGTAAGCATGTGGCATAGCATCATTGCAAAATTCTTTCATACGAAAACCACGAACTATGTCAAAACATACATTATGGACAGTTGCTGAAATAGCGATTCAGTACAAGCGAGCGCATACGTTTGAGTCGATGCCCTTCATCAGAGTGTCAGAGGATGCGTACAAAATATTCCTTAAAATCTGGAATACCGATCAACTCGACTATATTGAAGAGATATACATTCTACTGCTGAATCGTGCCAATCGAGTATTAGGTGTTTCTAATGTTTCAAAAGGAGGTGTTGGTGGAACAGTAGTGGATCATAAAGTGATATTTGGAACGGCATTAAAGGCTCATGCATCTGCATTTGTCATTGGACACAATCATCCAAGTGGTCGATTAGAACCGAGTCCTGCGGATATAAACTTTACCAAGAATTTGAAAGAAGCAGGAACAATTCTTGATATTAAACTCATTGACCACCTCATTATTACCTCCGAAGGATATTATTCATTTGCAGATGAAGGACAGCTCTAGCACATTCACCCTCCTTTTGATTATTTGATACATGAGTAGAGTGTGAGAAATCATATTCATTCACAATCAAATAATCTGTATGAAGTTACTAACTGATACATTAAAACAGCGATTTGCTGAAATTGGTGAACAACGAGATACTGATGATGCCTTAGTCATTGCAAAGTTCTTTAATCCGTATGGTGCAGCAACATGGTATGCCACTGCCTACTATCCTGATGAAAATATCTGTTTTGGATATATTACAGGATTAGTGCCAGGAGGTGATGAGTGGGGATATTTCTCCATTACTGAACTTGAAAGCGTAAAAATACCCCCATTCAATCTCTCTCTTGAGCGAGACCTTTACTTTGAAGAATGTCGATTCTCTGAACTTGATATTCCATCAAAGTATTAGTGCCATGACATTTATTGAGCAGTATATGAATGCCATGCTTGGAGGGCAGATATTAGGTTTCAAACACATTGATACCTTACTTGAATCTTTTGAAGTTGATATTCCCGAGGAATACCTTCGTACATTCAACAGTATCAATGAAGTAATTCAGTATATCTTTGAAACTGCCCTTCAAGCAGCACAGCATCAAGTTGGTATTACGGCTGAGTATTCCATTGAAGCCAATTCATTAGCGTCATATCTTGCTATCAAAGAAGATGATGGATCGTGGACGACGGTGTACCTATATCGTGATATTGTAGAGACGTTAGAAGCCATACAGCAGCATCGTTTAGAAGAAGATTAAAACAAAGCCTTTTGTGCAAATGCATGAGGGGTTTTCTTTTGTTATATGATAATTTTT
>CAYLSF010000446.1:0-6149 GCA_964385675.1 uncultured Saprospiraceae bacterium | reverse complement strand
AATTTGTTGAAAGAAAATTAAATTATAGATATATTGTTAAAGGTGTTAAGAGAAATTTTTTTAATAAAAAAATTAAAAAATGCTTCGGAGAAGCCATCTGTTTATAGCATAGTAATTGGTTTTTATAGCGCGTTCCGTTAGGAACAGCCTATCTTTAGGCTTAAAATAGGCTGTTCCTAATGGAACGCAAATCATTGTTGTCATTTTTTGACTATAAACAGCTTGTCCTTACAGGATAATTTATTGCTAATATATTTCTCTTAACCCCCTTAATATATTGTCGATAATTATTCAAAATAGAAACTCGTGATAAGTAACAAAATTTCCATAGTTGTTTTACCCTTCAAGAATATCAGTCAGGATAAAGAAATGGATTTTTTCAATGATGGAATAACAGAGGAAATCATCTTTGCTTTGGCAAAAATTAAGGAATTAAAGGTAATTTCTCGTACATCGAGTTTTTATTTCAAAGACAAAAGCATTGATATTCAAGAAATTGGGGAGCAACTTAATGTACATCTTATTTTGGAGGGTAATGTCAGAATTCGTAAGAGTTTATTACGTATCTCTGCACAATTGATTCAAGTCAAAGAAGATGCCTATTTATGGTCTGAAACATGGAATCGAAAACTAGATGATCTTTTTGACATACAAGATGAAATTAGCCTATTGATTGCAGACAAAATCCGTGAATATACGGGTCACCTCTCTATTGCAGATCATTTAGTGGAGAATCAAACCACAAACTTAAACGCCTATAAACATTATTTAAAAGGACGTTATCATGTCAATAAATGGAACTCAGAGGATGTCCATATTGCAGTTAAGGAATTTGAACAAGCAGCAGCATTGGACAATCAAATGATTGATGCACACGTTGGCATTGCAGATGCTTATAGTTTTTTAGCGGTTGCAGGATTTGCTCCAAGAGAAAAGGCTTGGGCAAAAGCAACAGCAGCATTGGAAAAGGCTGAAGCAATTAACGAACATAATGCAGGCTTAAATTATATGTTAGCGAATCAGGCTTTTTTCACCAAGGCAGATTTTGCAACAGCAAGAAAACTAGCGTTAAAATCCTTAGCCAATGTGCCTACTTTTGAAGCCTCGCATCGGTTAATGACGTTCTTTTACATCTTGAACGGTGAGTATCAAAAAGCCAAGCAACATCTTTTTTATGCAAAATCCGTTGATCCTCTAAACCCCGAAACTGCTTTTTATGAAGCCTTCTTTTATTATCAAACAGCCAAATATAAAGATGCTTTAAAGATTTTAGACAAACTACTAGAAGCAAATAAGATGAACTTACCCGCTTTGATGGTCACGATTCATCTGAAAATAAAGGAAGGTAAATGGCAAGAAGCCCAACAACTCATTCAGCAAACACCAGAAGAGATGTTTGCGTTAGATGAACGATTAGGTTTATGTTGTTTGGTCGAAATCACAAAAGGAAATAGAACTCCAAGTCTATTATCAAAATTAGAGGAAAACGGTAAAGATACCAATGCACATCATGCTCATTCCTATTTATTTATAATTTATTCCATGCTTGGTGAATTTCAAAAAGCTTATGCGATACTCCAAAATTTATTTGACCATCAATCCTCTATTTTGATGATAGGATTTACCAATATTTTGTCTGAAAACATCAAGCAAACCCCTGATTATTCAACTTATTTTCAAAAGATATATCCTCCTATAAAAAAGGAACGCAAACTACAACCCTTAAAACCACAATCCTCAAATGAAGTATCTACTCAAAAAGATTTGGCTAAATTAAATGCCTTTATGACAGCCGAACAACCTTTCCTCAATCCTACCCTTTCGCTTCGTACTTTAGCCAATAGCATTAGTATTCACCCCAATCAATTATCTTGGTTACTCAATCAAGTTATTGGTAAAAATTTCAATGAATATATCAATCAACAACGAATTGAGCATTTTAAAAAGCTAGTTGTAAATCCTTCAAATTCCCATATTTCTCTACTTGGATTGGCTTATGAAAGTGGATTTAATTCTAAAACGGTTTTTAATACCGCCTTTAAAAAAGAAGTAGGAATGACACCCAAAAAGTATCAGAAAATGCACGCTAAGTAGTAAGCTGCTCTTGACAAACCACAAATAAGTTCGCATTTATAATTCCGAACCCCTACCCTATCATCCCGAACGTTTCATCATTCGTATGGATGTACTTTTGTGTTATAATTATTTTCAAACAAACGTTAAAAAATAAATCATGACGAAAGTAACAATGAAAGCAATGGTCGCTATAGGATATGGAAATGCAGATGTATTACAATTGCAAGAAGTCAAAAGACCTGAACCCAATGCTAATGAAATTTTAGTTAAAGTCGTAACATCCGCAGCGACAACAGCGGATACCATGATGCTTTCGGGAAAACCCTATTTTGGAAGATTATTTATAGGCTTAACCAAACCTAACAAACCCATACCCGGGACAGGTTTCGCAGGAGTAGTCGAAGCCGTAGGTAATGAGGTAAAGCAATACAAAATAGGCGATAAGGTATTTGGAGAAACGGCCTTTGGATTTAGTGCTAACGCAGATTATATAAAAATCGCTGAAAATGGTGTCGTGCTTCCAATGCCTGAAAATATGGACTTTGCGGAAGCCGCTAATTTTTGTGATGGACATTTGACGTCTTTTAATTTTTTGAAAAAAATTGCTAATGTTCAGGCTGGACAAAAGGTATTGATTATCGGTGCATCAGGTGCATTGGGAACATCAGCCGTACAGCTTGCGAAATATTTGGGAGCATCGGTTAGTGCGGTTTGTAGTGGTAGAAATGCCGGTTTAGTGAAGTCCCTAGGAGCGGATAAAATTATTGATTACACAAAAGAAAATTATACCCAATCAAAAGAGCAATACGATTTTGTATATGATACGGTTCGCAAGAGTTCTTTTAACAAATGCAAGCCTATATTAAAAGAAAATGGTGTTTATTTATCGCCTGTTCTTAAATTTCAGTTATTATTTCAAATGATAAAAACCGCCATCTTTGGAGGGAAGAAAGCTCAATTTGCAGCAACAGGGGCTAATCCAGAAGATACATTAAGAGGATGGTTAAGCGAGGTCGTCGATATATTTAAAGAAGGCAAATTAAAAATGGTAATCGATCGCCAATATCCACTTGAAAAATTGGATGAAGCTCATCGCTACATTGCTACTGGTCGAAAAAAAGGGAACATAGTTATAAAACATATCTAACAAATGGTTGTGAATTGTGAGTTTTGAATTATCAAATCATTCAAAATTACACATGAAAATACATCCAATATTATTTACGCTACTGGTATTGATTACATCTTGTCAAAAAAAGCCGTCAGCGTGGAAGGGTACGACGCTGACACAAAATCGAGAGCATTTGACAGTAACTGAGTTGCTTGAAGGAACAGCTCAGTCTTTATTGGATATGAGCTATTTTACAAAGCCAGATTGGAGTAAAAAGGCAAAATATAACTTTTCGGGTAGCCTATTTTTTCAAGATACAGAATTGACTTTCCCTAAGGAAAAAGCATATTATGCTGGAGAAAATATATTTCCAACATTACAATTGGATTTCATAGCTTATCAAGGGGAGTTAATCCCAAGCGTAAGAAAGAAAATTAGTACAAAACAAGAAAGTAGTAGTTTATGGGATGTAGTCGTAGGCACAGGAAAAACTTGGCAAGAAGATAAAGACGGTGACTGGAGTCGAGCGTCTTTCCCTTTGACATTGACGGATAGATACGTGGGACAGGCAAGAAATTGTGTGGCAACATTTATCTATCAGTCTGATAGTGTAAGCCCTATTTGTTTGCAATGTAGTCAAGAAACAGCGGATATAAATGACCGACAATTGGGTAATATTAGCGGTATATTACCCATTGTTTTTCAACCTCAACAATTTGCAGATTCTACTCAAATCATCAACAAAAACAATCAATTAACATCAGAACGGATTCCAGTATTTCCGTTAACTGATATTGATAAAAAAGGTGATATTGCTGATTATTTTGAGGAGATGATTTACACCAATGCACCAACAAGTTTGGGGGCAGTTTTATTGGATAATAAACTATATTTACATCCACCTAAAACACGTCATGGTTTATATCCATATCCCAATGATATGCGTCATGGCTTATATTCCGTGACGAAAAGTATGGCTGGAGCGTTGGCATTAATGTATTTTGCAGAACGCTATGATGAAAGCATATTTGATGCACAGATTACCGATTACGTGCCTGCTTTAGCGAATCATGAAGGTTGGCAAGGCGTTACATTTGGTCATACCTTAAATATGGTGACGGGAACGGTTGGTAGTGATCGTTTGGAACATTTTTTTGTTCCTGTTCTCTCTGCCGATAGAGCTGAGGAAGCGATTCATAATATTGCAACACTTGGAGATGCCCCCGAAGCACCTGGTCAGAAATTCAATTATGCGTCTGCCAATTCCTTTGTACTCTCTTATGCTTTACAACAATATGTAATGGAAAAAGAAGGCGGCAATATCAATTATTGGGATCTGGTACATCAAAATGTATTAGTTCCAATTGGTGCAGAAAATTTCAGTTTATTATATACAAGGGATAATAAGAGTCAGGCTATTCCGGTATTGGCATTGGGGGCATTACCAACAATTGATGAAGCAGCTAAAATCGCCCGATTATTTGCCAATATGGGCAGTCACAATGGACAACAATTATTGAATCCAACAAAGGTAAAAGAAGTATTTGGACAGTCAGATTGGAAGGGGCATAGCACTAATAGAGACTATAGAGGCGATAACTACCAACATGCGTTTTGGTCAAAAACAATTAAAAAAGGCTCATGTACCTTAAAAGCAACTTATATGTTAGGCTTTGGTGCGAATTATATTGTATTCTTGCCGAGTGGTGCAATTATTTTTAGATTTTTGGATGAAGGGGATTTGAATATTGATGAATTGATACAATATGTGGAAAATGTAAGCTCTTCGTGTTGAGTAATTCAATAATTGGCAATAATTTCAAAAAAAATCACATTCCAATGAAATAAATTCAAATTTGCTGCGACTAGTAAGACAGAATCCATAAGATGAACAGGATTTATTTATTTTAATTACTCATAATCAATAATTCAAGCCATGATAAATTGGAAAAAGTTGGGGGTACAAATTATATCCACTTTGCTATTTTGCTTTGGGTTATTGGTGTTGTTTTTATTAAACCCCTCCTTGCTCTATGCTAAAAAGACAAAATTTAAAAACATTACCCTTTTCCATAATCAACCTTTAGACAAAGGCTTTTCAGAATTACTCAAAGAAAGCCTAAAAGCACTCGAAAAGGCTAAAATCGCTGATAAAGATTTAAAAAGTGAGGTTTGCTTAGACGATGGTTCGGCTTATCCTCAATTGGTAAAATCGGTATTAGGCGATGACTTAATGCGAGCTTTTAGCAATAAGGTTGTGATACATGGAAAAGTAGATGTGCCTAATAATCAACTCAAAGCATGGGATAGGCAATTGAAATTCACACAATTTTTGAGTCATGCTTTGGTACATAATCTACAATACAAAAAACATGGATTTTGGGATGCGAATCCGCTAGGCGGCTATCCCGAATGGAAATGGGAAGGGTATGTAGAGTATGAAGTATTGGGTAAGGACAGAGATTTAAAAACCCTATTTAATCTATTAGAAACTGCACCAAACGATCCCTATCATTGGATAGATTTGGGAAACAACGAACAAACTATCCGCCTACACGTCGAATATTTAGTCCTCTCTAAATATTGTTTTGAGGTTTTAAACTGGGATTATACTAACTTTATGAAGGATAAAACCACTAAAGCTGTTTTGTACAAACAGTTAGCACAGTGGTATCAGACGCAGTAAACTGAATTTTGAAGGAATATCATTTTGTAATTATTTACTAGAACTCTAAACGGGACGTCTTTCCAAACTTGACTTGGAATCCCACTAGTAATGGTCAAGACGATTTTTCGCAGAAAAGAGTCGTCAATATTTGTTCAGGGAGTTGTAAATTTTAATTAGTAAATAATTACATAATCTTATTCGATTCATTTTTTAGTTTGTTGAGCCTCATAAAATTAGGGTAAGCTCATGACTTTTTATCAAATATCCAAGTGGGATATTTATTGGTCAATCTTC
>CAYLSF010000445.1:0-6163 GCA_964385675.1 uncultured Saprospiraceae bacterium | reverse complement strand
CATTGTTTTAGTAAGAAAATTTGACAGTTGCTCTCCACAATAAATTTTATAACAATAATAATTCTAAATGGATGACGAATTGATTTAGAATTAAGTGTCAAAACATAGATAAATGATATGGAATAGTAGATAGTTGACAAGGACAACAGGAAAAGAGTTGATATAAGTATCAAAGGGGGACTGAAAGATTATAAAAAGTAATTTAGTCATCGGATGTCTTAGAGGCATCCGATGACTGGAGTTATTATATTTAAATTTAACTATGTTCTAATACCAAGTCTTTAACCGCTTCAATCCATTTAGGGTGATCATTTAGACCTTCTACGAGTTGTAAATGTTCGCCTCCATATTCTTCAAACTCTTCTTGATACTCCTCCCCTATTTCAATGGTCGTTTCTAGACAATCTGCAATAAACGCAGGGCAGAATACCAATACTCGTTTTTTACCTTCTTTTGCAAGATGCTCGACTACATCACTTGTATAGGGTTGCAACCATGGATCTCTTCCCAATCTAGACTGAAAAACAACCGTATAATTATCTTCTGAAATATTCAATTTATTGGCAATAGCTCTTGTAGTAGCAAAGCAATGGGCTCTATAGCAATATTGGTTTTCTAAACTCATTTTACCACAGCACTCCCCAAATTTACAATGGTTAAAGTCATCCCCTTTGCGGATATGACGTTCAGGTAAGCCATGATAACTAAATAACACGTGATCATAAGAATCTACATCATACTGTCGCCCTCGCTCCGCAAATGCTTCAATCATTGGCTCGTAATCATAATAGGAATTGATAAACTTAATCGTTGGGATGTTTTGCTTTTTTGTCAAAATACGCATCACCTCTTCATGTACAGACCCTACACAAGCAGATGAATACTGAGGAAACAAAGGTAAAACCACAATCTCCGTAACTTTTGCTTCCAGAACTTTTTCAATTACAGACTCAATCGAAGGGTTTTGGTATCTCATCCCTAATTCCACCATATACTCATCTCCCAACATTTCTTGCACGCTATCTCTTAACGTATAACCATATACTTTCAAGGGAGAGCCTTCTTCCGTCCAAAGTTTTTTATACATTTTGGAAGATTCACCAGAACGAAAGGGTGCAATAATTCCTCGTACCAATATATTTCGAGCAATTGCATTAATATCTATCACGCGAGGATCTAATAAAAATTGCTTGAGGTAACGATACACCGCTCCTCTTGTTGGTTCATCAGGTGTACCTAGATTTATCAATAAAACGCCTTTTTTTCCTTGTACTGCCATATCTTTTATTTTTGACTCCCGATAGCTATCGGGACAACGTTTGAGATTCGATAATCGGTAATCGACTTATAATTTTAAAAAACAAAGATACAACAAGTTGATATGGTGTGTGTTCATAGAGTGTGGATTTATGGGGGATTTTTTATCATATTGGTATAGCCGAAAAGATTAAAAATCCCTTCCTCCTATGTGTTATACCGTATCTAATTCTTGTTCACTAATAATAGTTTCTATATAAGTTTTCACTTGTTTTAAATAGCAAAATATATCAAAAATATGCTTTTGCGTAGCAATAAAGGGATCACTTTTTGCGTACGTTTTTCCATCAAAAACAACGAAATAGAAAAATCGACCAATAATATAGACACCATACAAGGGAAACTCTAACCCTTTCTTTTTATTTTCTTGATATATGGCTAGTAATCCCATCAACAGTTGTCCTAAGGGATCGGTACTTGAGGTTGGATCGGGCTTATACTCGTGTACACAGAAAAAGGGAGAACGGGGAATTTGTCGTCCTTTGGCAATTAAAAAATCTACCGTACCAGAAGCTGACTCTTCTCCTTTAGTTAAGGTAAAAGAACGCTCCATAAACGCTCTATACTGTTTTGTATCGTATTTTACTAAATTTAAGAAAGGTCCTAGAAACTTGATTTTCAATTCTGCTTCATTCCATAAATCCACATTAGCTTTTAATAAAAGCCTCAATTCTTCTATACTTGTCGTTTCTTGTTCTGATAAATCATTGCAAGTTGTCTTTAGCCATGCTTCTAGTAATGGATGAATTTCTACCTCTTCTATCCCAAAAGTTTCCTCAACTTCTTGACGTTTCCAATGCTTAAACGATTTCATATTATAAAAATTTGACTATCTCCTCTATTCCAAAAATCTCCTCAATTTCTTGACGTTTCCAGTCCCGATAGCTATCAGGATTAAACGATTTCATATTATAAGAATTTGACTACTTACAAGTTACTATATTTTGAAAAAATCAACAATATTTTTAATCAAAAAGATTCAATTTAAACTCACAAGAACGATTCAATGATTACCCCAACAAACTAGGTATCACAAAACACAATCCTAGAATAAAGACAAAGAAACCCATTAATATCAATGGCTCTTTACCAAAGAAATTAATCTCTGAGCTATCATATTCTATCAATTGAGTTTCAACATTAGTAGGTTTTAAGGCACTAACAACATAAGCAATAGCTACCGTCAAGGCAAAACCTGTAAAGTTTAGCCACATCCAAAAAACATCAAAGCCTAAGTCAAAGCCAAACATTTTTTGAATAGTTTTGGAAAATAATAAATTGATTAAAACAGCTATAATGATTCCTGCGTTCATGCCATTTGCATTGATTCTTTTAGAAAAAATAGCCAATACAAAAGTCGCTAAAATAGGGCCATAAAATACAGAACCAATCGCATTAATAATTTCAATTACAGGACTATCACTCCCTCCAAACAAAAAAGCCGCACCAATACACACAATACCCCAAAATACAACCGCCTGTTTAGAGATACGCATATAGCTTTCGTTACTCAATGGGTTATCTTTTTTATTAAAAAAGTCCTCAACAGAAACAGCCGCCAAAGAATTAATGGTAGAACTCAAAGAAGACATTGCAGCCGATAACACACCGACCATCAATAAACCAATCAATCCATGTGGTAGATATTCTAAAATAAAGACGGGAATCATCAAGTCCGCTTTTATACCAGAAGAGGCAAATTCATCAGGAAAATGAACTCTCGTTACTTCCTTGATGGCCTCCATAAATTCCACATTATTTAACGCTAATGTCCCCACCATTAACCCCATAATACAATACACTAAAACCACAGGAAAACGCAAAACACCATTGGCTAATAATAATTTCCGAATTGTACCTTCATCTTTTGCAGACAATAATCTTTGAGCCTGTGTCTGATCACAACCATAGTAAGAAGCATATAAAAAGAATCCTCCAATAATCATTGGAACAATGCCGTATTCTTCTCCCTTTGTAAAACCCCAATTATAATCCACCACCTGTAAGCGTTCCGCTACAAAGGCAGTATCTCCAACATCACTCATTAGACTATCCCCTACTAACAAACAAGCTACCAAGCCCACAAATAGGATAATCATCTGAATGGCATCTCCCCAAACCACAGCTTTCATACCACCTTGCCAAGAATAAACAATGGTAATCACGCTTATCAATAAAATCGTCACGAAAAAATCTATATTCAATACAGCTTGCAGAATAAACGCCATCGTATAAACCATCACTCCTGTACCTAAGGCTCGACTAATTTGAAATACCGTACTCAAAATCATGCGAGTAGAACGATTAAATCGGTTTTCTACAAATTCATAAATGCTCACCACACCTGACCGAAACAAAGGCGGAATAATCATGAGCATAATAAAAATCATAGCCAATGGAACGGCCAATTCAAAGGTCAGCCATTTCATTCCTCCGTTGAGTTTTAAACCCACAAAAGCCGGAGCAGAAATAAAACTAATAGCGGATAGCTGCGTTGCCATAGTCGATAAACTTAAAGGAAACCATCCTAAAGAACGCCCTCCTAAAAAGTAGTCTTTACCTGACTTATTATCTTTAAAAAAATATCCTAACAGCAAGAAGCCTATCAAGTAGGCAATGATAATAGCATAGTCTAAAAAATTCATATTTCGGTTTTATTTTATGTTCGACTTTCGACTTTCGAGAATAATTTTAGTGGCTTAAAAATAGCGTCATATACAAGTTAGATGATTTTGCATCCAGTATTCCCGACTTTTTAAGTACAGGCTTTCGTTATCACTCAACCAGTATCAAGTATCCAGTATCAAGTCAATAACAGAAGACGCCGTCCACGAAAATTTATTCCCACCATATCCACCATGTGAGGATTCAACTAAATGCTTTTGGGCTTCAAAATATTCATGGAAACCAAAGTGATGTACCAATTCCAACAAACTATTTTTAGTGTAATTCGCTAATTCTGTGTAGCCATAATTTTTTAAACCATGATGAATTAACCAATTCATTTGTGGCCAAATAGGCCCTCTCCAATAGCGTTTAGAATCATATAAGGAATGATGGACATCAAAACTAGGAACAATTAAATAATCCTTATTTATCAACTCCTCTAAATATACTTTCATTTGATTCGCTCGTTCCATGTTTGGAATATTTGCAAAAAAAGCAGTTACTCCGCCGATTTCCCAATATGGAAATTGCTTTTCTTGCCTTAAATCATACCCTGTATAATTATTAACCGCTCCATTCCACAATTTTGAGTCAAAAGTCTTTTTACTTTGCTCTTGCCATTCTTCTAATTCTCCCGTATCTAATCCAAACCGTTTACCAATATTAATTAAACCCTCATTGGAGCGAATCAACATGGCGTTTATTAAACTATCTTGAATTAGAAACTCAGATTCTTCTGCAATCCCCTTTCCATCATATTGATATTTTTTCCCCAATTGTAATAAATAAACATACTGGTCATATTGTCGGCTTGTAGGGCGTTCGCTTGCATCCGCTATCGTAACATCCCTTCTTTTATAGGTTGGTAATTTAGCTTTTTCTAAATTTATTAGACTTAAAGCATCATCCCAAATTGGAGAATTATCTCGACCCGATTCCCATGGATGATAGATAAAAACCAGTCCTTCTTTAAAGGGATCTCTATACTTGTACCAAAAGCGATGATAATTTACAATTTTTGGAAACGCTGCTTTTACAAACTCAATGACATGATGGTTATTAGGGTGTTTTTCTAGTAGTTTTTCTAATGCAAAACCCAAAACGGGAGGTTGCGTAATGCCCGATGTTTTAGGAGATTGAGGAGCACCATCATTCACATGACAATCCCAAAAATCCCAATTTGGAAAGTAAGTTTTTTCTGTTTCAGAGTGAAAAATAATATGCGGGATCATTCCATTCTCCCACTGTCCTTTAAGTAGAGAGTTAATTTCATTGATAGCTGCTTGAGTATCATAATTCGCAAATCCAATACTCACAAATCCAGAGTCCCAATTCCATTGGAAAGGATATAATTTATCTCGTGGTATTGTAAATTCTCCTCTTAAATTATTTTGTAATATAAGTTTGGCTTCTTTAAGTAGTTGGTTAGTGTTTATATTCATTCTGATAATTTAACTCGTGAAATAGTTTATTTGGTTACAAAAAACAAATTCGCTGTAAAATAATAGTCGTAGGTTAAAATTACAACCGTAAGTTCTATTTTTATTCACTTCATCTTGAATAAATTATAGTACATTTGTAAAGCAATACTTACTTAGGATTACTTTCACTATCTTTCCAAAATGATAAATTTTACAAGGAAAACTATCCATATCATTCACATGAAAAAAGCATGGATAGTTTTCTATTTTATCATTCAATCTACTTTAATATACGCCCAAGAACCCACCTACTTTTCTCTTACCACAGATGATGGACTTCCTAGTAATACAGTTTATTTTATCCATCAAGATTCTACAGGGTTTTTATGGTTAGCTACAGAAGATGGTATTTGTAAATACAACGGTAATCAATTCGAATACTTTGACCACTCTACACTAGAAGATAATGATATTATTGGTATTCATTCTGATCAAACAGGACGAATATGGTTTTGGAATATGAGTGGCGAATTGGCTTATATTGAAGATAATAGAATTAAAAAAATGTCTTTTGGAGAACCCATTGATTTATTTAAAATTGTTGGTTTCAGGGTAGATTCAAAAGGTAATTATTGGATAGCTACATTTCGAGATGGGGTTTGGAAATATAATACAAAAACCCAAAAGACGAAGCAACAACTATTTAGAGGAACTAGAATAACTTACACTATCGAAGAGGATAAAGAAGGAAATATCTA
>CAYLSF010000444.1:0-6164 GCA_964385675.1 uncultured Saprospiraceae bacterium | reverse complement strand
TTTTATTGATGACCTTTCTCCTAACGGAAACTCAATTAAGAATGCTGCTTTATATAAATTATTACAATTAGCTACCTAGTTTTTCATTAGTTAATTAATTTTAATTTAAGCAGCAAACTAATGCTAAACTCGTTTTTTTTGTATCAAAATTATTGGTTTGAGTAGTCAGTATTTGAATTTGACTGCAAATATACGTCAATCTAATAAGTAATATAGTTTATGATAAAAAAAAAGTTAATTTTACATTGCCATTAATAAATTTGAAGATATGTTTAAAATAAATACTTTGTGCGTTTTTTGGACTTTATTAGCTATCATTTTGAATTTCAATCTATTAGCACAAGTAAACAAAAAAATAAATACTAAAGGAACACTAATAAATTTGCATTATGGTATTCAGTGGTCTGGAGGTGATTTGGGCGATAGGTTTGGTCGAAGTTTTAATGTGGGTACTGATATTCTGTATATGACAAAATCAAAATGGTTATTTGGAGGAACATATCAATTTATATTTGGTGGAGAGATTAAAGAAGATGTCCTAGCAAATCTTAGAACAACTGAAGGACAAATTATCGGTCAAAATAATGACTTCGCAGTTGTTTCTGCCAATCAGAGAGGATATTTTATTGGTGGTACTGTTGGCAAGTTATTTCCATTATTTAAAGACGATGAACGTCATTTTATTAAGCTAACAATAACAGGAGGTTTTTTGAGACATCGAATCCGTTTGGATGATCAAGCAGGGGCTGTCCCTCAATTAGCAGGAGAGTACATAAAAGGATATGATAGACTGACAAGTGGAATAGCATTAGGAGAATTTTTAGGATACCAATACTTGAGTTCTAATAGATTAGTCAATATATATGCAGGGTTTGATTTTATGCAAGGGTTTACTGAAAGTCGTCGTTCCTTTAATTATGATACAATGGAAGCGGAAACAGGAAACCGATTAGATGTACTGGCTGGTTTTAGGGTAGGATGGATATTACCATTGTATAATCAAGATGCTGATACTATTTATTACTAATTTTTACTAAAACAAAGTACTGATTTTAATTATGCAGGGTAAAATAGAATCAATCTTATCTGATAGCATTCGCACAAAACAAGCTTTAATCCAAGATAAAATTATCATTGCTACCATTCAAAAAGTAGTTGGAATTTGTACAAAAGCCTTTCAGAATGATAAAAAAATTTTTTTCTGTGGGAATGGAGGAAGTGCAGCAGATGCTCAACACATAGCTGCGGAGTTTTCAGGTCGGTTTTATAAAGATAGAAAACCACTTTTTGCCGAAGCACTACATGTAAATTCATCTTATATGACAGCCGTTGCCAATGATTATGGTTATGATAATGTTTATAGTCGAATCATTCAAGCAAAGGGTAGAGAAGGAGATATATTGTTTGGAATTTCTACTTCAGGGAACTCCAAAAACATTCTCAATGCTTTTGAAATGGCTACATTTCAGAATGTAATCACCATAGCCTTAACAGGTGAAACAGGAGGAAAATTAAAATCCGTTAGTGATTATTTAATAAATATTCCTTCAATAGACACGCCCCGAATTCAAGAAGCTCATATTTTAGTTGGTCATATTATTTGTCAGTTAGTTGAAGAAAATTTATTTCCGAATTCTTAAAATTAGTGTTTTCTAAAGTTTTATATCCATACTTATGTATAGCATTGATAAATCATGGACACTTTTTTTGGATAGAGATGGTGTTATTAATAAGCGGATTCCAGATCAATATATTGATGATTGGTCAGATTTTGAGTTTTTTGAAGGTACTTTTCAAGCCATAAAACTTTTTTCAGCATTATTTGAAAGAATATTTATTGTGACTAATCAACAAGGAGTAGGGAAACAATTGATGACGACTCAGCAATTAGAAAAGATACATAAAAAAATGCTTAATCAAATAACCCTAAATGAAGGTAGAATTGATAAAGTTTATACCTGTACTGCTTTAGTTAAAGAAAATGCTTTTTGTAGAAAACCTAATATTGGAATGCCCTTACAAGCTAAAAAAGAATTCCCTTCTATTAATTTTGAGCAATCTTTTATGGTGGGAGATTCTATTTCTGATATTGAAATGGGATTGAGATTAAAAATGAAAACCGTATTTATAAAAACAAAGCCTGAGGCTCAGTCCAAAATTAATATTTACCCTATTCATGGTCAGTTTGATACTTTAATTGACTTTGCTCGCTCACTCCAATAATTGTATCAATTGGGATTCCTGTTTGTGTGTAAATAGAAATAAAATGATTACAGAACGATTAAAAAAAGCACTAGGAGTATCGAAAGTGCTAGAAGGAAAAGCTATTGCAGAACGCTACGAGCATATTTGGCGAATGGAAACTCCTTTAAAGGCAAAAGCTGTCCTCTTTCCAACAAGTACGGAAGAGGTTTCGACTATTTTAAAAATATGTTATGCCTACAATCAATCTGTAACAGTACACGGAGGGCTGACGAATTTAGTTGGAGGAACATATACGCATGAAAATGAAATTGTTATTTCTACAGAAAAATTGAATAAAATAGAAGAATTAGATGAAGTCAGTCGTACCATTACCATACAATCAGGGGTAATCTTAAGTGCTGTACATCAAGCGACGAAAGAAAAAGGACTGTTTTTTCCTTTGAATTTTGGAGCAAAAGGGACGGCTCAAATAGGCGGAATTATCTCAACTAATGCTGGTGGACTAAGAGTATTTCGATATGGAATGACTAGAGATTTGATTTTAGGTTTAGAAGTTGTATTGGCAGATGGGACGATTATTTCTTCACTCAAAAAAATTATTAAAGACAATAGTGCGTATGATTTAAAGCAGTTATTCATTGGTTCAGAAGGTACATTTGGTATAGTGACTAAAGCCGTTTTAAGATTAAAAGAAGCGCCAAAATCTAGAAATAGTGCTTTTGTCGGCTTGAGTAGTTACAAAAATGTTGTGGACTTACTGCGTTTTATGGATGCTGGATCGGCAGGAACATTGAGTGGGTTTGAATTAATTTGGTCAAATACTTTTGAAGCTTTAACAAATAAGTATTCTAGCGTGAAACCGCCAATGTCTTATGGTTATAAATATTATGTATTACTCGAAACCTTAGGAAGTGAACCTGAACAAGATAAAGCCAGATTAATGGATTTGCTAGAAGAAGCCATACATAAAAATTTAATTCAAGATGCCGTCTTTGCTGAATCGGAGTCAGATTTAAAATGGTTTTGGACAGTGCGTGAGGATGCTAGAGTACTAATTAATCAATGTACGCATGTTCAAATTTTTGATATTAGTTTGCCTGTGCCATTGATTGAAGAGAAAATTGATTTAATTTATAATAACTTGAATGAACTGTCAGAAGTAGAGAATATTTTTACTTTTGGACATGTAGCAGATGGAAATATTCATTTTTTAATTAGTAAAACAAATGAAAGTGAAGCCTTAACACATCAAATTAATACGATTGTGTATGAACCTTTGCAAGAAATAGGCGGCTCTATATCCGCAGAACATGGAATTGGAGAGGATAAGAAAAAATATTTACCTCTTTCTAAATCTGCTGAGGAAATCGCTTTAATGAAATTGCTAAAACAAACCCTTGATCCTAAAGGTATTTTAAATCAAAGAAAGATATTTTAATTATCATCAATAAACCATAGAATTATGAAATCAATGACTATCATCTTGAGTATTTTATTATTTATGAGTTGTTCTGATTCTGCTTTACAACATAAATTAGAAACCACTAAAAAACAATTAGCTGATGTAGAAGCGCAATTGGCTTCTGCAACTTCAGATACGAATACGGAGTATCCATTGGTGCATGTTGTTTATTTTAAAGTGAAACCTGATGCAGATCAAGCAGCATTAATTGAGGAGATTAATAAAATCGAAGCGATAGAGGTTTTACATGAGTTAGAGGTCGGAACATTTAAAGATTTAGGGGATCAACGAGCTTTATCCGATTATCAAATTGTAATGTCTATGGCATTTGCTAATGAGGAAGATTATAAAACGTATCAATCCCATGAACTGCATTTGAATCTAAAAAAAGTAGTTGGGGCTTATTTAGCAGGACCGCCTGCTACTTATGATTATACTAAATAACAACGTAGCACAAGCATTCCTCCTTGTAATAACAAAAACAAGGAGGAATGCTTGTGCTACATCTGCTACGGTATTACTAAAATCAAAGCAGTTCGTCCAGAGATATCAATAGACTTTTTATCAATCTTTTGACTTACTTCAAAATCAAATATTTCATCTTTTAAAGCAATATGCCAATCACCTTCAGGTAAATCAATTTTTTTAGAAGAGACATTTCCATTAAAAATAACCAATATTGTTTTCCATTTGTCCCCATTAGCATGTTTATCAAGTGTATAACCAATCAATAAGTCATCCTCAAAATCTAAAAAGGTTAGATGATCTTGAATAATTTGAGTAGAAGACATCCGAAAGGCGGGGTGATTTTTACGAAGTTGAATAAGATTTTGATAGTATTTGAAATGGTCAAAATAGGTTGTTTTACGTTCCCAATCAATTTGATTAATTTCGTCAGGTGATTCATAAGAATTTTCAACACCTTGCTTCGTTCTAGCCAATTCTGTTCCAGCGTGTAAAAAAGGAATCCCTTGTGAAGTCAAGACAATAGTATTAGCAAGTTTGTGCATTTTTAAAATCTCCGATTCTGACTCTTCTTTACAGCAGAAAAGTAGTTTATCATAGAGGGTATGATTATCATGACAGGAAACATAGTTAATAGTCTGGGTAGGTTGATTAGCCCATGGTACATCAGAATAATTGACCATTTTGTAATCAACTTGTGGATGTTGAGTAGAACCGACTATACCAAATTTTATACTTTCTTTAGTGTCCGTAGCACTGCTCACAAAGCCCGTAGCACTGGTATCAAAGACACTTCCTTTTAAGCCATCTCTAAGGTCATCGCTAAAAGCAGCAATTTTATCTAATTGTGGTGTATGATGTTTAATAGTACGTTTTTCCAAAGGTAGAGGACTATCTCCTGCTGTCCAACCCTCTCCATACACAAAAATTGTTGGGTCAATCTTATCTAAAGCGGTGGAGATTTGATTCATTGTTTCTATATCATGTATCCCCATTAAATCTACTCGAAAACCATCAATATGATATTCCTTTGCCCAATAACACATTGATTCTATCATGAATTTTCGCATCATCGCTCTTTCAGAAGCCGTTTCATTACCACAGGCTGACGCATTAGAAAAGGACTTGTCTTTATTTAAGCGATAATAATAATACGGAGCAATTTGGTTAAAATTAGAAAATTCTGTTTCGCCTGTATGGTTATAAACGACATCCATTACAACTCTTAGTCCATTCTCATGAAGGGTTTGTACCAATTTTTTAAATTCTATAATTCTGGTGATGCCATCATAAGGATTAGTTGAATAAGAACCCTCTGGTACATTATAATTTTGAGGATCATAGCCCCAATTATATCGAGCATTAGGATTACGCTCATCCACGGAGCGAGGCAAAAAATCAAATGAAGGGAGTAGATGGACATGAGTGACGCCTAATTCTTTTATGTGTGCAAGTCCTGTCGATAAACCTTCATCGTTTTTTGTATTTGGTTCTGTTAATCCTAAAAATTTTTTTTGTGAAGTAATACCCGAATTAGAATGAGCCGATAAATCTCTGATATGTAATTCGTAAAGAATAATATCTGAATAATTTTCCAAGTCAGGACGTTTATCATTATCCCAATTTTCAGGCTTGGTACGTTCTAAGTCAATAATCATCGCTCTTTCTCCATTGACACCTGTTGCAATGGCATAGATATCTGGCACTTCCTTTTGCCACCTTCCATCAAAGAATGCTTGTACCGTATAGAAGATACCATGTAAGTCACCGTTTAATTTAATAGACCAAACTCCAAATTCGTCTATAGTCATCGGATACCCTGCATAAGGTATTCCTTCGTGTCCTGATTGATATAAATGAATACGCATTTGACTAACTGCAGGAGACCAAACTTTTAAGATACTAGCGTTTTTGGAATAGGTGAGACCTAAATCTTGACCACCATATATTGGATAATTTTCAAAATCAAAAACTGAAATTGGATTTTGATTAATCGTTTGCATAGAGGGAGTTGTACAATTAGAAATTAATA
>CAYLSF010000443.1:0-6169 GCA_964385675.1 uncultured Saprospiraceae bacterium | reverse complement strand
AATAGTATAATCTAATTTTTCATCTACGACTTTTCTTTTGTTAAAAAATAACTTTTTATCCCCATACTTTCTTTTGATAAATCCAAATTTACGCTCTTGCTTGTATTTATCAATGACACCATATAGATTATTACGCTCCTTTTCTAGGCTATTGATAAGTCTTTTAATAAGCACAATAGAATCCGCTTGATATTCTGTTTGAATGTTGAGGCTATCCAATTTTAGATTTCCAGCAATAATATCTGGTCTTACCAAACGAGTATCTCTTTGTTCCACTAGCCAGTTATGATCTTGGTAATAATTTCTAAAATTATCGGTAGATATAACAATCGCATTGATTTCTGAGGCTTGTTTCAAAATCAATTTATCTGCATCACCACCACTTACCTGATTAAAGTAGTTATTCAAACCAAATTTGATAAGACTTTGATACAATTGCTTGTCCAAATCTTTATCAAATTTATATCGGGTATCTGCATCGAAATAACAATAAAATACGTGATTATTCTCGTGTAAAGCGATTAATACCTGTAAAAGGGGTGCTAAAAGCCTTTCCTTATCGAGGTTACAGATCAGGTCTGTACCATCAATAACAAATTCTTGATTCATGTTGTAAAATTTAAGCTGTGATAGTGTTTGCTTTTAAATGTTCATTAAAAAAGTACCAGATTGTAATATTATAAATTAGACACTTTAAATTATAGTTTTTGTTGAAATAGTTATACCTATTATTAATAGCAATGTTACATTATTTTTTAAATAATATGTAGTTGTACCAGTCTTGGAAGCTATACTGTTCTTAAATCAAATGAATTGACCTGTAATGAATCACGATAAAGATGCGACTATTAGGATAAACTTAAAATTATGTTAGGTCGAATCAAACGTTTGCTAAAATGGGGAATAGCCTTGATAATACTCCTTTTTAGTCTCTATGTGATTTTTTTATTGAATCCAAGTTTATCTTATACGCACCAAACAAATTTTGGTCAAGTTACAGTCTATCACAACCAACCCTTAGAAAAGGCAACCCACAAAATCCTATCTGATGCCCTTGATATTATTCGTACGTCTAACCTATACGATTCCACGATTCATATTCAACTTTGCCTTAATGATGACGCTTATTACCCTAAGTTACATCCTCTAAGTAATGGGATTGCCTACTCTTTTTTGAATAAGAGCATCATTAACTATTCCACTCCAAATTTTAGTAAAAATATATCCGCATATAGTTGGGAAATCAATGACTATGAAGAAAGGCACGTAAATTTAATATGGCTATTAGCACATGAATTTACACATAACCTGCAATTCAATTGGAAATGGTGGTTTCAATTGGAAAGTGAATTTTGGCAGCAGGAGGGGTATGCGGAATATATCTCAAGAAAATGGAAAAATGATGGACAGCTTTTAGATAAAATTAATGTTCTCTTGAAAGAAAATGCTAAATCTCACAAAGGGATTCCGACCTTTTTAATGGAAGATAGCACGATTCAATTATTGTCTTATTATCAATATGGTTTAATGACGCAGTATTTAATAGAAGAAGAAGGCTTGTCCTTTCCTCAGATTTGTGAAGATGAGCGAACTTTTGATGAAGTATATGAACAGATGTTGGTTTGGTATCGCTCCAGACAATAATCAAAACTATTTCTATCAATTTGATTTATTAGTCTGAAAAAATTGATTTTTAAGGAAAATGGTATTTATTTAAAGTAAGATTTTTAACTTAAATTAAGTACTATGAAATACTTTCGAATTTTAGAAATCACAAACGTAGAAGAATTAAATTTCATCAAAATTGCTTTAAATCAGTCTGATATTGATTACAGGATTTTATTTGAAAAGTCGCTAGAGTTGCACACCTTAACGACGACGCCAAATACAGGAGCGATGTTAGAGGTGGGAGAATCAGATCTTCAAAAAGCACAGGAAGTATTACACGGAATGGGCATTGATATAAAATCAAACCCAGATAAAGATCAATTTGGTATCATCCAAGGCATCAACGAGTTTACGCTAGATATACCAATTATTAAAAATTTTAGTCTTGGGGTTAGGGTGCTATTATTCTTTAGTTTTGTCATTATATCCTTGACGAGTTTAGTGTTTTTAGGGATGCTGACGAGATAAATACTTAATATAAACTCACCAGTTGACTTGAAGTCAACTGGTGAATAGTTTTAACCCACCTAAACGATGAAAAGAAAATTACAACTCCTCTTTTTCTTATTTATTCTAGGTTGCTTCCTTCTATTTATTGCCTCCTTCTTTTGGAGTAAAAGCCGCTACGAACTCAATGAATGGTGGTATGACCAAATAAATGAAAATTCTTATGTAGCCACTAAAGCTGAATTAAACGCTATTTTATCAGAGTTTGAAATAGTACCATTTAAAGATTTACCCCAAAACTATTTAGTCTATTCTCAATCTCAAGTCGCTAAATATCTCGGTATGGTTAAAAATGGAACGTATTATAAAATTCCTAATCAAGCCATTTATCGAAAAATAATTGGACATAACCGCATCAAAGATTTGATTTCAAGAGATGACCTATTTGCAGAAGCCGTACAAGATCAAGAGGGTCATTTTATATGGCTACTCAATAAAAAGGTTTTATATAAATTCATAGACTTACAAGATGCTTTAACAGCCAAAGAGTATGATAGAGATGCTTTAACAATCATTAGCGGACATCGAACGCCAAAACATAATAACAGAGTAGGCGGGGCAAGTCGAAGTCGACACATTGTGGGCGAAGCATTAGATTTTCGAGTAGGCGATGTGAATAAAGATGGTCGATATACTGCTGCGGATAAGGATATTATTCTAGAATTAGCGGATAAGCAAATTATTAAAAATCAAGGTGGGGTTGGGCGTTATCCCAACACTCGAACCGTTCATATAGATGTGCGAGGTTTTAGGGCTCGGTGGAATACACATTAGTTAGTTATTGGTTCTCGATTGATTGGTGATTGGGTTACTTCATCGTTCTATTCTACTAAATCGTAGTCAAACTGACTACCTGATTTTTAGCCTGGAAAACTTTCTGTAACAGAATAGCAATTTCTTATTTGACTTTTTCAATTATCACCAGCCTAAAAACTAGGGGGGATGGAATTTATGACTTGCCACTATGTGAATTTCCTATAGAAATATTTAAATTCGGTTTTTGAATTGAGTGCTAACTAAATAAAACAACCAGATATATGAGACCATACCTACTTAGTATATTCATACTATTACCCCTTTTGTCATGGAGTCAAGAAAAACCAAATATCGTATTTATGCTATCCGATAATCTAGGTTATGGCGACTTAGGTTGTTATGGTGGTGGGGTGATTCGAGGTGCACCTACGCCAAATATTGATCAATTGGCGAAAGATGGAAAACGCTTTACCAATTTTAATGTAGAGTCAGAATGTACCCCTTCCCGGTCTGCACTTATGACGGGGCGATATGCCGTACGTTCGGGTACAACTCGGGCAATTCCAATTCAAGGAATACCACAAGGACTCGCACCATGGGAAATTACAGTAGCAGAGACGTTGAAAGCTGTGGGATACAATACGGCAATTTTTGGAAAATGGCATATTGGAGTAGAAAAAGGACGATTTCCAACCGATCAAGGCTTTGATGAATGGTGGGGTATTACCAATAGTACAGATGTAGTAAGTTGGCCGACTCGGGTTGGATATGATGCGAATTTGGTGAAGCAGTTTTTTGTGATGGAAGGCACGGCTAAATCGGGCGTTAAAAAAGCAATGCCCTATGACTTAGCGGCTCGAAAAATTATGGATAAAACCATTCAAGAAAAATCAGTTGCTTACATAAAGGAACATGCTAAAGATAAAGAACCCTTCTTTTTATACATTCCGTGGATAGCCGTACATCATCCACCTACAGCACATCCCGATTTTGAAAACAAAACAGGAAATGGCTCATTTGCCGATATGATGGTGGAACATGATCATCGGGTCGGGCAAGTCTTGAAAGCAATAGAAGATGCTGGAATTACAGAAAATACGATAATCATTTATGCAAGTGATAATGGTCCTGACAGGGCTTACTTCCCAAATATTGGGGATTCGGGCCCGTTTAGAGGGTATTTAGGAAGTGTACACGAAGGCTCTATTCGGACACCTATGATGATAAAATGGAAAGGAAAGGTGAATCCCAATCAAGTCAGTAATGAAATTATTTCTATCACGGATTTTTTACCCACCTTAACTAAAGTTGGTGGGGGAGAAGTACCAGAAGACCGAGCAATTGATGGTGTGGATCAAACGGATTTATTTTTTAAAAATGGTCAAAAATCGAATCGAGAAGGGATATTATTTTTCCATGATGAGACTTTTGTAGCTGCAAAATGGCGGCAATTTAAAATTTACTTTAAAGAAGAGGGCGTTTTAGAAAAGGAGCGAACTTATAGTCAATTGTGGGCTCCACAGGTATTTAATATTATGATTGACCCAAAAGAATATAATGATATTGCACTCAAGAATTTATGGATTTTATCGCCTGCCTTGAGTCAGCTTGTTCCATTTTATGCGAGTGTTAAGCGATATGGTTTGGTACAACCTGGTGACCCTAAACCTACTCCTGGTGATGTTACGATTCCATTTACCAAACAATCTCAACTCAATGAACTCTTTACGAAGTTGCTAAAAGAAGCGGAAACCGCAGAAAAAGCAAATCCTCCAACGGATCCCTCTGCGATACAACCCAAAGCACTACTAACGGGTAAATGGATAGAAAAAGATGGGAATGGCAATCGACATTATCAATTTATGGAAGAAAATGGACAAGTCGTGGGGAAAGTTGTGTGGACAAAAGAAGGTAGTGAAGATACTGTTCATCAAGGAAAAATCCAGTTTTCTGAATTAATGATCGATAAGAAGAAAAATATTTGGAAGGGAAAATTCCATCATTTTAAATCGGGGTCTAAATTTAAATGTAATATTACGGCTACGTCTCGGCAAATTGACATTGTAGTGCGAACGCCTATTGGTAAGCGGCGTTCTGCGATGGTGCGAGTTGGTGAATGATATTTCACCACTTTTATCACTCTTGCGTTGATGTTTAGGCATCGAAGCGAAAATCTAGTTTCCTAAACTTCCAAAAGTTTGGGAAACTTTAATATTACGTTAAAATACCTAACCTTTTCTAAATTTCTTCCTTATCGCTTTTGCGTTAATGTTTAGTAAACTTTCCAAGTTTACCAAACAGGGATCGAAGCGAAAATCTAGTTTCCTAAACTTCCAAAAGTTTGGGAAACTTTATATTTATCCCGAAATACTTAGTCTTTTTTAGATTTTCCCCTTATCACTCTTGCATTTAATAACCGTATTATTCAAAATCATCTAAATCTAAACGTTCGTTCCTACGTTTATTTTTATAATTTTCATGTGCTTTAATTAGCGAAACGTCAAACTCATGCTCAAATATTCTATTGAAAGTTGACTTTGCTAATTTTGTAGAAGCCTTAGAAAAGTAAGCTTCATAAGAAGAATATTTCCAAAGACTGTAATCTCCTACAAAACCATGATGAATGGGATTATGATGGATATATAATAATTGCTCCACTACTCTTGAAGGTGTATTTAAGCGGATACGTTTAAATCGTTTTTGAAAAAGTGAACCTGTTCGATTATATTGTTTGTTAAATGATAAAGAATAACTAGAGAATAATCGCTTAAACTGGTCTAACAAAAAATCATTATATTCCACTTCTTTATTCCTAAAATTTACACTTATAATAGTTCCTTCCTTTTGTACTTGTTCCATCAATACTTCATCTATAATCTTAACTTTAATCATAAAATGAAAATGGTTTGGCATCAAACAATAGGCTAGAACCTCCAAATATGTCCCTAAATATTTATCCCAACGTTGTAGAAAAAAGCGAAAGTTCTCATCGGTTATATATAAGTCTTCTCCTCCTATACTGCGATTATACACATGATAAATGCCTTCTTCTTCTAGCTTTTGCCAATAATTTATTCGTTTTTTCATGGTTATATCCTGTTTAATTCTTTTTAAAGATTTAATGTTTAGCAAACTTTCCAAGTTTACCAAACAGATACCAAAGCGAAAATCCAGTTTCCTAAACTTCCAAAAGTTTGGGAAACTTTGTATTTATACTAAAATATTTAGCCTTTTATAA
>CAYLSF010000442.1:0-6183 GCA_964385675.1 uncultured Saprospiraceae bacterium | reverse complement strand
CGAAAGAACAACGCATACTAGATATTGAAAATCAAATTCAATCTCTAAAAGGCGAATTATCAAAACTAAAAAAATCATAACAACATGAGAAAATTTAGAATTTATAGAAGTTTCGATGGTAGAAACACTACTATTTTTATATCATTTGGAAATGATATAACAGAAGCTAGAAACAATAATTTATCATTCACTAAAAAGACACATTTAAAACCAATTTGGGGTTATTATAAAGAATTACCAATAACAGAAAAAGATATTAATTCACCTGAATACAAATTTGCAAAATCATAACACCATGAATAATACAACAATCTTGCACCTAGAGCAAGAAAACGATCAACTCTTAAATACAATAATTGATTTAGAGGATACCATAACAAAACTAGAAAACTCTCTTAGGTGGTCTTACAGAGGATACGCAAGACTAAACACAAAATTAAAAGAACATTTAGGGGATGAAGAATATAATAAATTTCAACTCTTTCTTAAAGATTAGGTATATGTTTTCATTTTGTTTTGCCCTATCCAGTACATACTGGACGGGGCATTTTTATTTATACCAGGCCCAAAACCCAAAACTTGTAATTTAATCCTGATAACAGCCGAAAGAGTAGGGGAGCAGCACCCAAAACCCAAAGCTTTAACCACCAAACCAAATAAATCAACTCTAAGCCACTTTTTAAACCACACCTATACAAACACACCAACCAACACAAGAAAAGCCAACAGGACGCACACAGCAAAGCCAAAAACCAAGATACACCACCACAAAACCGATCTATAACCCACCATACACCAGCACACCAGCACCAAAACCAGCACCGCAACCGCCATAATTCCCACTTATTATAGGAGTTTGTGATCTACCGATTTTCGGTAGGCTTATAAAGACTTTGTGTCCTACCGAAAATCGGTAGATCACAAATGTGCCTACCGATTTTGTGACCGACCGAAAATCGGTAGGCATAATAAGTACACAAGATTAAACTAAGTAAAGAGTATATATATGATTTTTTATTCCTTATTAAACCTACCGTTAGTAAGCCTACCGATTTTCGGTAGATCACAAAATCCAAAAAAACGCCAATCGACTCGTTCAATTATACTTTAAAAAAAAGCATTTTGCTATTTTTATAAAAAACGACACCTTTAAACCTCTTAAAACGTACCATCAATAAGTCCAAAACCCCAAAAGCCAGTAAACCCTGATAACAAACCCCACCAAAGCCACACAATTAAGCTAAACCGCCAAATATAATTTTTCTCAAAACCCACACTCCCCATAGTAAAATGATTGCTTAGAAAGGATAAACTAAGACTTGTAAGTCTCATTGTTTTGTGCCATCTTTGTGATACAGTTTTAAAAAGCTATTATTCAAACAAAAAAGCCTGTAAAAAGTCTTAGCCTTACCACTAAGCACACTTTTTACAAGCCACACAAACCACTACACCATGAAAAAAATACCAATTACAGCAGCTACGCAGCGTAAACAAGTATCTCTCACCATCAATAAAGAGCTAGAGCGAATCCTACAAAAGAAGCAATACAAGAGTAAAAGAGAATTTTACAGACAAAACAACCTAACTAAAACCAGTATTGAGAACTTTCTACACCTTAGAAACTCCATACAGCTAGACACACTCCTACAACTACTCAACGCCCTAGATATGAAACTCATCATATTACCACCCAAACACACCAAAGAACACCCACTAAGCAAGTATTTTGACTCACAAGAAGAACTAGATCAGTTCCTAGACCAACTCCAAAACCCACAAAAACCACAAAATCTGTAAACATCAGCTGCACCTTTTACAAATTTTGTATTTCCTTTTCTTATATTTGGGTTTTCTATAAAAAATACCATCATGAAACACGCAAAAATGATAGCCCTTCTATTATTGATTCCCTTTTTTGGTAAAACACAATCAATAGAAGTAGCCGATCTAACCATTAGAGTAAAGAAAAATAGCGAGGAAAAACTAACTTATGGATTTGCAGAAGGGGATAAAATACTCTTTTCCTTTCAAGAAGCTAAAAATAAGAAACTAAAAGAGGTGATTATTAAAGCATATCCTAATCAATTAAAATTTTCTGATTACAAAACCGCAGCCATTGACAAAAAAACAATTAAGGTGAGTAAAAGCGGAGTTTATACATTCACTTTTAAAAACTCTAACAAACTAAGCAGCCGTATCTGTAAAGTAAAAATTAGCAGAATACCAGCTAATGAAACACTAAAAGACTTTGATACAGAAGTACAATGGGTTACAGAACGAGATACCACTATCAGAACCTACACTAAAAAAATCATTGTAGGGTACGATACAACCTATGTTCCAAAAATTAGAAGGGTTTTAGTATCTTCTGAAAAGCAAGAACAACAAATTACAACCAAATCTGTAAGGGTTAACTCTATAACACATTTAACCAACCCTAACAAAACATCTACATTTTTTGCTTTACCACCGCATCAAAAAACAGATTATGAAGAAAAGCGGGTAATTGCTTGGGCATATTGGGTAGGTGTAGGAGAAGAAGCTCAAGCAGCTTGGAGAAGAAACAACAATATGATTAAGACCCTATCACAAACCGCAGGTAATTTTTTAACTCCATTAGGGGCATTAGCACTAGGAACAGTTACACAACTTGCTATACCTACAACAGGAGAGGACATAAAATACACATTACTAGATAGGGAAAACGAATTTTTATTTAGAGGAAAACAACCATACGGCACATTGGATTATGGAAAAGGGATTGCTACTTATAAATATTTTACACACCCTTCATTAATGCAAGGAACATATTTTGTAAGGTTAGAAAACGATAATTACAGAAGAGGGGTAAACGTAGATGTAAAAGCAATAGCAATTATTGAACACAAGGTCTATAAGGATGAAGAATACACCAAAACAGTTGTTACACCAATAAAGGAAAACAAAATATTTAAAGAACCAGTAATCAATACCAAAACTTTTCCAGTAACTTCTGATTATAAAAATTGACAAGTATTGTAAAAAATACATACATTTGTTACAAATTCTGTAAAATAAGAGCATTTAAACAATAGTTCGGGATCTGACTTTAAGGAACTATTCTAAATAAACGGCTTGTTTTGGAGGGGTAGAGGTCAGATCCTACTCCAAAGATTCAAGCCAACTTATTTTTATAACAACCATGAATACTTCTAAATTTAAAAATGACCAAACCGCCAACGGAGAAAGCAGCATTAAAGCCAGTATAAACGACTTTTTCCAAGATTTTGATTTGATAGGATTTATAAAAGAATCCAATAAAATCATAACAACCTACGAAAGCCTACCACCGCAAGAGCAAGAGAAAGTACGCACAGAGTTAAAAAACACCCCGTTAAGCTATTTTTTATCATAAAACCATAGCGAAGTAGGGGAGAAGTAATAAAAAGCCGTTAGAACGCAAATTTCTAACGGCTTAATTTTTGTACCTTAGTAGGCACTTAAAATATATAACTACTAAAATTGAGGTATGAGATTAAAAAAGAAAGATTTAAAAATCATTCTAAGCCATACAGGCAAACCAATTACCAGTAAAAAGTTAAAGAAATTCCTACCCCCTGTGTTCATTCAAGAACAATTGAAACTAACAATCAATAAATTCAATAAAATAAAGTATTTCAATCACCAACAAACCGCCCTGATAATAGATTTTTTACAAATCGAACCCGATGACCTAAGCGAACTATTTGCAAATAACACAGAAGAAACCATAAACGCACCATTAACCACACCTTACAACAGCTGATATAAATATATTTGAGTTATCAAATAGGATTTAGTTGTTTTATTTTTATTGTAAGATTTATTTTATTACACATCCATCAACACTTTGACCACACCGTCAAAGTGTTTTTTTTTGACCATATCCAACCCACCGCACCACCAAACGCACCATTAACCACACACAAGAACAAATCCCATACATAAATTGCAGACGAACACGCTTTTTAAATGGTGTAAAACGTGATTTTAAAAAAGCGTTCCTACTGCTAAACTTTGGGAACGCTTCATTTAAAAATGAATTATGAAGCAAAAAGTAGGAGCATTAGGAGCAGTTTTAACCCTAGCAGCATTGACCGCAGCAAGTTTTTTACCATTGGGCATAGCTTACCACTTTGGCAAAAAGGCAGGGGAAAACAAATGTTTAAAATCTAAATAGGACAGCATGAACATTTTAAAAGCAATAGGAACAGGTTTAGGACTCGCTACACTCGCAGCAGGTGGAACTGCCTATTATGTGCTAAATCAAATTACCTATTCTTTTGGAAAACCTAAAAACCTACAATTTGATTTATACAGCTTGCAGTTTCGGTTGCCTTTTTTTGTTCGCAATGGTTCATTTTTAGATTTAAATGTTTTGGGCTTCGATGGTCAATTGTTCTATGGCAAGGATGACAAATTAGCAGATATAACAATCCCTAACGCTTTTGAACTCAAAGGAGGAGAAACCGCAACGGGAGAAATTCTAATATCAATAGATTACGGGGAGTTATTAAGCGAATTAACCGAAATTTTGAGAGATGGAAACATTTTACAATCTGCCTACATCAAAGGAAGGTTTAAAACTTCTTTTATCTCATTGCCAGTACGACAAAAATTACTAGAAGCAGCTTAAAAAAGAAGGGGATAAGATGAAACTAAGCATTGAAAAAGCAGATAAATTAATCCCTTTCAAGCCTGAAGCGTGGCAACTAGAGGATCACGAGCGAGGAGTCACACAAGACATCATCCAAAGAGTTTTAGAACACGACAGACACACGGGAGATTTAAACGAAATGAAAGCATTTTGTACCGAACTCCTAACAAGAAGCAAACGAGGATTACGGGAACTATTCCAATTTATTAAAAACCTGGTGCCTTATGATGAAGACACAGGAGGGCAATGGGTAAGAAGCCCAGCAAGGTTATATTGGGATGCAAGACGAGGAAAGGGGGCAGATTGTAAAAGTTATAGTGTGATGTTTGGAGCGTGTTTGTATTGGCTCAAAATACCGTATAGATACCGATTTTCAAACAACAATTATCTATATGGCAGTACAGCAAAACACGTTTATGTGATTGCAAACTTAAACGGCAAGGATATAATTTTAGACGCTGTTTACGGGATATTCGATAAAGAACCGCCCCGTAAGTGGTATAAAGATTACAACGGTAATAGTATGACTGATATTTATAGTGTTAGGGGAGTAGATATAAAAAAAGCAAATCCTGTACGGGAATATTTGCCACTCGCTACTATGACAGAGGGAGAAGCCTTAGCAATGAATCAAAAGCGACAATTCCAACTATTACAAGCCAAAAACAATGTTGACTATCAACGAGAAGTAGAAACCCTTTCTAATATCATTGATAGAGGTATTTCAAACAATACCCCAATTGTTGGAAATACAAGCCAGTTAGCACAATTTCACGATTTTATACAAGAAAGAGGATCAGCAGCTTTTGGACACATGGAAGGCATAGGCAACCCAGCAGCCCAAAAAATGAGAACCGAATACAATAATTGTAAAGAAGTAGTTAAAAATCAAAATCGCAGATGGTGGTGGACATTCTCCAACGCAAAAAAGGAAAGAAAGTACATTGAAGCAGGATGTAACAAATTTTTAGTATTAGAGCAACTATTTAATAGTTACCTAGAGCCAAGCGGATCGGCATTAATGTATAATTTCACAGACCCACAAAAGAACCTTTTTCAAGACTTCCCAGCCGTTTACAGCAAGAGAGGAAACCAGCGTTTACAATCAAACGCCATCAAAAATACCGCAGGTATTTCTGATGAATTGATATTATCATTTTACAGGAACGGAGTAATAGCAGGAACGGGCAAACAACCCGAAAATTTAATAAACTCAATGGCAGGTCGTGATATATCAGTCGCAGCTGATCCAGCTACTATTGTAGCAGTCATTACCGCAGTTACGGGAGCATTGGCAGCACTTACAAGACTATTTTCTAGTTTAAAAAATAGTGCTTACGAAGATAGTTTTACCAATATTGTATCACCAAGCCCAGCCACCGCACCCGATCCAAATTCAGATTTTGCAAAATTAACCCAAAGCAGCAACAACGGAGTCGATCAGTTTTGGGAATCCAATAAAAAATGGTTGCAGCCAACAGGCATTGCAGCAGGGATCGCTACTATAT
>CAYLSF010000441.1:0-6189 GCA_964385675.1 uncultured Saprospiraceae bacterium | reverse complement strand
TGAGATTATTAATTTTAAATATCAATATTATGAGAATTAAATTTTACGTAAAAGTATTAAGCTGTTTTTTATGTATTGGGTTGTTTTGTACAGCAACTACGGACGCTCAAAAATTACCCAATATCAATAAAATTCAGATTCCGAATAAATATAAGTCGTTAGAACTAAAAGCAAATACTAAGGTAAAGCGTCAATTAAAGTCACTTCGCAAAACAGGAGTTGCTAAAAATTGGACTTTTCAAGTTGGTGTAACAGGAGTTACAGATAAAAATCTAAGACAAATCACAGGATTTAAAGCCCCTGAAAATTACAAAACTGCGGCACCATTACAGCTTAAGAAGGCGAGTGAAATTATGAAACTTGAAAAATCAATTTTTAAGAATAATAAATTGCAGTACCTTCCGATGACATGTAAAGCCAACGCATCTGCATTTAATTGGAAAAGATTGGGAAAAGTTACACCTGTAAAATCTCAAGGTTCTTGTGGTAGTTGTTGGGCTTTTGCCTTAACTGGAGCTTTTGAAAGTAGTTATTTGATTAGAAATAATATGACTGTTGATGTATCTGAACAACAATTAGTGAATTGTACACCAAGAAGTAATTGTAGTGGTGGATATATTACAGAATCTTGTGATCAAATGGTAAATGTTGGTTCTCCAAAAGAAAATGTAACGCCTTACACCGCTTCAAATGGAAACTGTGCTGCTAAATCACCGGTTTATAGAGCCGTAAATTGGGCTTATGTGGCTACTTCTGGAAATATGCCGACTCGTCAACAGATTAAAAATGCTTTATGTCAACACGGACCTTTAATTGCAGCAGTGCAAGCAACTACTGCTTTTAAGCAATATACGAATGGTATATTTAATGAGAATTATACAGGAACAGGTGTAAATCATGCGATTGTAATAGTAGGTTGGGATGATGAAAAGGGAGCATGGTTAATTAAAAATTCTTGGGGTACAAATTGGGGAGAAAATGGCTATATGTGGATTAAGTATGGTAGTAATAACATAGGAAAATATTCAGCATGGATTGATGCACCGAAATTATCAATCAAATATCCTGTTACGTTCACTAAATTAGTTCGTAAACATTACCCAACTTTTAGGGCAGTAACTATGCCTCCAAGAAAACAATATAAACCTAAAACTTCTCAAAAGAAATTTAGAGTACGTCAGCAAGGAGAAAATTAGAATTTGACATGCTCTAAATATTCAGTTGGAGGTAGTAGGCATAATTCCTACTACCTTCAATTGTTTAGACTAACTCAAATGACAAAACCGCAATTATTATTAATATCAGATAAAAGTGATAAAGAACTTTATCAAGTAAGTCAACCATGGATGCAGCAATATGGTGATGTTCGACTAATTGGTAAGTTTTGGAAGAAGCCTGACGTTGGAAATGCTGAAGTTTCGATATATGGTGGGCAAACTTTTAGCTTGGTCTTAGCTCAATTATTGAACATTGAGTTGATTAGTCCTAAAGATGAAATGATTGCTGATGTAGATTTAAAATTCACTAAACGTCATATTGAAATACTTACTGTAGAAAAAATTGATGCCCTAAAATTTCCGGTATTCATCAAATCTGTTGTTCCCAAACAATTTAAAGCAGCCATTTATACCTCAAAAAAATCATTTTTAAAAGCCATTGAAGGGTTAGATAAAACAACAACACTTATTGTATCTGAAATTCTTACAATTGAAAAAGAAGCTAGAGTATTTATTTTAAACCAAACGATTCAAGATGCTGCCTTTTATGAAGGTGAAGGTAAGATTGATGATGTATTTTCGTTTGTCAATGATTTTTTAAAATCCACTTCATTACATCTACCGATTACTTATGTATTAGATGTAGGCTTCAATGAAGATTTAGGATGGTTTATCTTAGAATTTAATGCGAGCTGGGGTGCAGGATTAAATAATTGCAAAGCTGATAAAGTTTTAAAATGTATTCAAACCGCTTCTAAAATCATGGTATAAGATATTCAAATAATCTTCAACAAAATACCCTAAAAACTATTCTATATAAATGATACGGTTAATCAAACTAAAACCTATCTTTGACGCCTAATATTTAAAGTAAATCCAACAAAGACAATCATGTTAGTACCTATATTTCCATTGAAATTAGTAGTGTTCCCTACCGAAGATTTAAACTTACACATCTTTGAAGAACGCTATAAAGAATTAATTACCGATGCCAATAACGAGGGTATTTCCTTTATGATTCCCGCTTTTCTAGATGACACAATAATGCCTATTGCGACTGAAGTTCGATTAAAATCTATAGAAAAAGTACATCCTGATGGCAAAATGGATGTTCGTGTAAAAGGGGGCAGTACAATTTTTAGAATATTAGATGTTTATCAAAATGTACCTGAAAAATTATACTCAGGAGCAGAGGTAGAAGCATTAGATTATACGAACGAAAGAGATTTAGCAGTAGCCGCAGAAATCATCGAGTACATAAAAGAGTTGTATCAAGTCTTAAATATAAACAAACCGATTCCTGCTTATCCAGAAAAAGTGTGGACATTTCAGTTAGGGCATTTAGTTGGACTTTCTACAGAGCAAGAATATGAATTATTAAGTATTCCTTCTGAAAAAGAAAGGCAAATTATGATGCTAGAGCATCTGGAGCAACTGTTACCAACGGTCAAAGAAATGGAGGAATTACGAAGAAAAGCTAAATTAAATGGTCATTTTAGGAGATTTTCTTCGCCTGACTTTTTAAGAGGATTGGAGAAAAAGTAAGGGATATTTTAAATAATGAAAACGGTAGAATTTAAGCGTCCTGATGGAAAGGCTCTCCAAATGGAGGTTATAAAATATAATGCGCACGAGCCGAGTCGGAATAAAACGCCTGATAGACATCGACATAATTTTCATTCCATATTTTTTATACAAGAAGGTATAAGTGAGCAAGAAGTTGATTTTGAAGCGTATGCCCTTCAAGCCAATCAAATTATGCTTATTCCTCAAGATGCTGTTCATTGGGAAAAGGAAACGCATCACCTAAAGGGGTATGTGGTTTTATTTAAAGCAGAATTTTTCTCATTTGCACAAAAGGTATTGTTAGATGGACTGATGCAGTATGCAGTAGCCATGCGAAAGTTGTTATTAACTATTCCTACTGATAGACGCTCCAATATTGAGATGTATTTTGAGCTATTGTATCAAGAACAGTTTTTTGAGGATAATCAAAACCAAACCTTCATTTTACAAAATATATTTTTAGCCCTGTTAAATAAATTGGAAGGATTACTTCAAACTAAGAATATTCATTCCTTTATCACTCATCGTCAAGTATTTCAACAATTTATAACGCTTATTGAAGAAAATTATAAAACTCAAAAACCACTTGATTTTTATATTAATGAATTACAAACAACCCGAAGAAGCTTAAATAAAATTCTAAAAGAACTCATTGGTAAAACCGCACAAGACTTGATCATTGAACGCATTATTTTAGATGCTAAAAGAGAACTATGCTATTATAATAAAAGCGTAAAGGAGATTGCTTTTGAGCTAGGATACGATAATCAATATTACTTTTCTCGCATATTTAAAAAACGCACAACATTTAGTCCTGAAGAGTTTAGAAAGCAATTTGCACAATAGTGTATCATATAGACCCAAAAGTGCATTTTATAACCCCTGATTACTAGAGAACTTTGTCCTGTCTTTCAAAGATTCTTTTTTAATCAAAAATTATAACACATGCGTTTTACAATTTTTTCTTTAGTAGTCGTATTAATTTTAGGGTGCTCTTCTTGTAATGATGATGAAACTCCAGTGGAAAACCCTGTAGGTACAGACAATGTATTTGCCATGCCTATTCGTAAAATCAAGCCAGGCGTAAGTATTGATGAATTTAAGGCAGCAAGAGATGCTTATGTCGCTACGCTAGAGGCAGAAGAAGGTACTTTAGCGGATCGAGAAATTCAACCATTTTTTGAGTTTACAGGTTCTGGCTTAGCATTAGATAGTGTTTTTGTTGGTTTTACATCGTTTAAGAATAATGATATTTTTGGCGAAATAGGAACAGCTACAGGAAGCACACCCGAAGCAAATGAATTTTTTAGCAAATTTGATTTCTTAGCTTTTCAAGTTCTACAACCTTTAGACGGTACAGAAGTCGTTGATTTATCAGATTTTGCGAATTTAGGAAGTGGTCAAGTATGGGAAATTGCAGTTAGAGATTTATCTCAATACACCTCTTTTGACCAAGCAGATTACGAAGCAAAAAGAGATGCTTATTTAGCTGTATTGGCCGCTCAAAGTAATTTTGTGAGAGAAGTACAATGGAAATCAATTTCTGATCCTAATGTGGTAGTTGGAATGACCGTTTATAAAGATGCTCAATCGTATCAAGCCGTAAATTCAGATCAGGATTTTATCAATGATTACTTAGCGACTGGTTTTTTACAAAACTATCCGATAAACGTATATGGAGCGATTCATAATGTTTTGAAATAAAACTAGGTCTTTGACAAATCATGCTAAAAGTCACCAGGTGAGTTTTTGTTAGGATTAAAGTGTTAAGCTAATCCTATTATTACTAAATAGTATACTCATCTGATGACTTTTCTTTTTGCAAAAATTAGCAATGAGTCATAAAATTGTGGGTTAAAAGTTATATTAACAAAAAGGTTCGAGTATTTTTATGATACTTTCGAGCCTTTTTTGTTTTAGAAATAATCAACTAGAATTACAGATTTAAATAGCGAACCATGAGAATACCAATATTAGCTGTCCTTATTTTTTTACTAACGAATACAGCATGTCAAGAATCTACTACTACAGATGATACTCAACATCAAACGCAACAAGGGGAAATAGAACCAGCACAAGAAGTGCAAACACCTACCGCACCTACTGGACTTCAAGTTGGAGCAGAACAATTGGATAAATATTTACCCTTGTTGGATGGAAAGACTGTTAGTTTGGTGGTTAATCAAACTTCTGCGATAGGGGAGGAGCATCTTGTAGATGTATTGCTTAAAAACGGGGTGAATATAAAATCAATATTTGCTCCTGAACATGGATTTAGAGGCAAAGCAGATGCTGGGGCAAAAATCAAGAGTGGAATTGATACGAAAACTGGCTTACCATTATTATCGCTATATGGTCGTAATAAAAAACCAACGCCCAAAATGTTAAATGGGGTAGAGGTAGTCGTGTTTGATATACAAGATGTGGGAGCAAGATTTTACACCTATATTTCTACGATGCATTATGTGATGGAAGCGTGTGCAGAGCAAAACATTAAGGTCATCATATTAGATAGACCAAATCCAAATGGACATTATGTAGATGGCCCTATTCGAGAAAAATCGCTAAAATCTTTTGTGGGAATGCACCCGATTCCTGTAGTACATGGAATGACGGTTGGAGAATTAGCTCAAATGATTAACGGCGAAAAGTGGCTAAAAAATGGTGTTCAATGCGATGTAACCATTATTCCTTGCGAAAATTATGCTCATACTACTTTTTATGAATTACCCATTAAGCCTTCCCCAAATTTACCGAATATTCGCTCCATATATTTATATCCACATCTTTGCTTTTTTGAAGGTACGACGGTTAGCGTTGGACGAGGAACAGCGACACCCTTTCAAATTTATGGTTCTCCTCAATCAAAAATTGGATCATTTACTTTTACGCCAAAACCAACAGAAGGGGCATCAAATCCAAAGCATAAAGGAAAAACTTGTGCAGGATTTGACTTAACTCAAATTCCAATTGAAGAACTTCAATCTATTAAAAAACTACAACTAGATTATGTTATTCAAATGTATCAAAACGATCCCGCTCAAAAGCAATTCTTTAATAACTTCTTTGATAAGTTAGCTGGTACGTCTTCATTAAAAGAGCAAATCAAAAATGGACTTGCAGAAGCAGAAATAAGAGCAAGTTGGCAACCTGCCTTAGATGAATTTAAGGTTAAAAGAAAGCAGTACCTGCTGTATGATGACTTTAAATAAATGGTAACTGTTCAGAATAGAGAAGCGTCCCGATAATTATTGGGAGCAGAAAAAAGAGATAAATTAAACAATAGTTTTGCTTAAAATAGGATATTATGACATATTTGAGCATGTTTAAAATAGGTATTCCATGAGGCTTTTCTCTGTTCTCGCCTCTCTTCTCTTGGTTCTAAATAATTACAATAAATAACAAG
>CAYLSF010000440.1:0-6209 GCA_964385675.1 uncultured Saprospiraceae bacterium | reverse complement strand
GTCTCGGCTGCCACGACTTTAGGTAGTGTAAGTATAAATTTGCTCCCTTTTTCATACTCGCTCTGCACTGTTAAGTTACCGCCTAGCAATTTGGTGTATTCAGCACAAATCGCTAAACCAATACCTGTCCCACCTTCTTGTATAGAATTGGATGCTTTAGCTTGATAGTATCTATCAAAAATATGGGGTAAATCCTTTGGGTGAATACCTCGACCTGTATCTTCTATAGTGATTTCTATAGACTTGAACTGTTCGGTGACTTTGAATATTACCTGTCCTTGCTCCGAGGTAAACTTAATAGCATTTGAAATTAAATTCTTAATAATAGTAGTGAATTTGGTATAATCCAAATATAAATTTAATGATTCATTGACTTCCACCTGCTTTTCAAACTGTATTTTTTGACTAAGTGCTAAGGATTCAAAATCGGCATACAACTTTCCAATGGTCTGATTCAAATTAAAAACAATTGGGTGATTATCCACCTTATTGACTTCGAATTTGGTCAATTCTAATACTTGATTGGTCAATTCTAATAGCTGTAAACTATTTTTTTCAGCAGATTGTACTAAGAATTTATCTTCTTCACTTAATTGATTTTTAGTTAATAATCGCCGAATAGGATTTAATATTAAGGTTAGTGGTGTTTTAAATTCATGAGAGACATTGGCAAAAAATCGAGTTTTAATTTCATCAAGTGCTTTGAGTTCATCATTTTTAGTTTGTAATACTTGATTATACTGCTTTCGCCTTTTATTATTTCGATATACTGTGATACTCCAACCCAAGACTAAGAGAAGGATAAGACCCAATCCAACACCAATTAAATTTCTAATTCGTAAGCCATTTTCTTTTTCAAGGCGAGCAGCTTCTTTTTCACGTTCATATTTATCGTTCAATAGATTTGATATGAATTTGTAACTATTTGAGTTTCCTCCTTGCTTTTTCCATTTCTTCATATTTTCACTCACGTATTCAAAAGCTTTTTTATAATTACCCTCATCTGCATAAAAAGTAGCCAGTGTATTGTTGAATCTGAACCGAACATAATTATTGATGTCTGTTATTTTTTCTGCGTAAGATTTAGCGATTTGAGTGTTTCCTTGTAACATATATAACTGAATCATCCCAAAGTAATTTGTCCCAAGTTCTTTCTCTACCCGTTGTTCAAGGCTAATATCAATACCAAGTTGAAAATAATATTTAGCAGAATCTAGTTGATTTTGCCTTAAATGAGTCATACCTAACAGATAATAAACCGTACCGAATATTTCTGAAACATTTTTTTTATTTTTTAACTCAATGATTTTGTAACAATATTTTTGGGTACTATCATATTGCTCCATTCTAATGTAAGAACCTGCAATACTGAGATAACTATATAATTGAGTTGTATAATCGTTCTCTTTTTTTGCCTTTTGAAGCAACTTGAGCCTCATATCAATCGTCCTTTTATATTCGCCCAATTCTTCATAAAGAAAAAGATGGTTATTTGTTATCCATGCTGGGTTTAACCCCATTTTTTTACGTATTTCGTTGGCTTTTAATAAACTCTCTAAAGCATTAAAGTAGTCATTGTTAACCAAATAATAATTACAATACAAATAGTAATAATCAACCATTCGAGCATTAATAGTGTCCTTTCCTATATATTCACGTGTTTTCGATAGATAAAACATCATTTTTTGCAAATTTTCTGTCTTTAACTGCGAAAGACTTTTTTGTATATAGGTATTAATTCTATCGTTCCTATTAGTAGCATATTGGAGTGCAATAGTATAAATAGAATCTACGATATGAAATTGCCCTTTTTCAAAAACAATTTTACCAGCTAAATAATAAGAGTCATGCTTGAATTTATCCTTTTGTAAATTTTGTAATTGTCCAATGGCTTTATCTACATGGAAGGTAGCTACTTCAAAATCTCGATTTTTGAATGCTGTTTTAGCCAATAACATATCTACCTCATAGAGCTTTGTTGGATTGGTCGTTGCTGCTCGAATTTGGAGTAAACTATCCATATTCTGAGTCTTGACAGAACAGGCTATTAGTAACACTTGTAATAGGAATAGAATATTGGTAGATTTTAAGTCCTTTTTCATGTTTGTCATTTATGATTAAGCAACACTAGATGTAGTAATTTTAGGAAAAAATGAATTATATCATTCGTAATTCATTCCTTTTGCATCAAAAAACCATCAAAAACGCTCTAAAATAGCAGAAAATACGCTCATCTAACTTCTGTCATACAGTCATCTAACCCATAGATCAGCGTATCCCCCCTCTTTTCCTTCACATTTGTTACCAGAAAACACGAGGTAACTGCCACACCTCCTAATGACAAATTAACAATAATTAATTCAAAGTGGCAATAAAAAATAAAGTAATGAAAACACGCAGAATTATTCAGAACAGCTTATGGAGTTTAACACTTATCGTAGTTTTTATGTTTGTAGCTTCTAGTACACAAGCTCAAATTACCTATGGTACTAAAATTACACTTAAATCTGCTCATGGTAAATATTTGGTATCTGAACATAGTGGTGCATTAAATGCCAACCGAACAGCAGCACGCTCATTGGAGACATTTACGATTATCAATGCAGCTAATCCTTCGTCTGTAGCAACCGTAAAATTTGGAGATAAGATTTTCCTAAAATCTAGTTTAGGTAAATATGTTGTAGCAGAACACAATGGAACAGCTAATGTCAACAGAAATAGAGCCGCTTCTTTAGAAACCTTCTATATCTTAAATCCTGCAAATTTAAATGCACGAGGAACCATTTACCAAAAAAGAGATAAGGTTTGCTTTAAATCATTGCACGCAAAATTTATTGTAGCAGAGCATGACGGAAAAGTCAATGCCAATCGTACGAGAGCGGCCTCTTTGGAAACTTGGTCTATGCGTAAAAGAGTAATGCCTAAAAAAGTTACTAGAATTACATATGGTAGTCAAATCTCTTTAAAGTCTTATCATGGTAAGTATTTAGTATCTGAACACAGTGGTGCTTTGAATGCCAACCGAACTGCGGCACGCTCCCTAGAACGATTTACAATTATCAATGCGAATAATCCTTCATCTAGAGGATATGTCAAGTTTGGAGATAAGATATTTTTAAAATCTAGCTTAGGTAAATACGTCGTGGCAGAACACAATGGAACAGCTAATGCCAATAGAAATAGAGCAGCTTCTTTAGAAACTTTTTATATCAAGAATCCAAAAAATATTGGTTCTGTTGCAACGGTTAATTTTGCGGAGGAAAAAGTAGCTTTTCTATCATTGCATAAAAAGTATTTAGTCGCTGAAAGTAATGGAAAAGTAAATGCTAATCGTAAAGCAGCTGGGCCTTGGGAAACTTGGAAAATTTTCAAAAGATAAACTTAACTATCAGTAGAACAGAGATTAGAGTCCAATTTGATGGTCTAACATTAGATTTGTCTCTTCTCTCTGCTCTATCATTTCAATTCTGTACTTTGCAGAATCTACAAGAAGAGACCTATAATTTTAATTTTTAGTTTATTCAACCATTTTGTAAAACCGCCCATTCCTCCATAATTTGCCCATCTCTAACGACTAATATATCTCCAAATTGCAAAAAGACAAATTCACTTTGTGTGGGTCTTAAAAAGATAAAATCATCTACTTTTAAATCAATATCAGAAGCCGTATTAATCATAGACTGATTCGTAGAAGCACCAAAAATTGAATTGACCGCCGTTTGGGGTGGATAATAATATTCGGCTTTCCAATAGCCTCCATAAATAAAGTAAGACTTTTTAAAAGCAGGTTTTAGGAAACTTAATACGCTTTTCAGTTTTTCTAAAAGAGGAAGAGTAGTGTCTTCAAATTTTTTCAAAATAGGCGTAGCAATAAATGCTGCAGGTTCAAAATTTTGTAAGGTCGAAATATCAAAATGAGTCGGTTTAACTAAAGCAGAACCGGCTGAAATATCATTGAGAACAGAAGTTTGATTTTGGTGAAAGGCTAAAGTTGGACTACCTGCACCATTTAAAGTAAGTTTCTCATTCCAAAGCGTAGGAAAATCTTTTTTAACTAAGTCAATACATTGTTGATAAAAGTTATTAGCGAGTTGGAAAGATTTTTTGGAAGAGCGTAATATTTTGGGTAAAACGGCAACATGTGGATCATATCCCATAAAACCTGAAAATTCAATAGCATCTTGATGTTGTGCTATAATTTTTAAAGCAGATTTCAAATGCTTTAAATTACTAAAACCACCCCGATGTAGCCCTACATTAATTTCTAAATTGACTCGAATTTTTTGATGGTATTTTTTTGAAAGTGTTAGGTATTGATTCAATCTTTCTTCGGTATCAATTAACCATTGTAATTGTTGAGAAGGTTGAAAAGTAGTTTGTGTATCTAACGTTTTATAAAAATAATGAGCCGTTTGAATAGGTATGGGTTTGCCCATTAAAACATCAACTCTATCACCATAATGTTGAGCTAATGTAGATAAAAAAGGTTGATGAAACACCATCAATTTATTGGTGTCTGTACGCTCCATAATGTAGTCTATCAAAGGAATAGAAGGTAAAGATTTTACTACAATCCTAAAATCCATATCCGTTCGGATAGATTGTTTTAAGGCTTCAACATTGGCATCTAATCTATCTAAATCAATGATAAGCGAAGGAATCGCTCTTTTATAAGATTGTAGCGTTTGGTTAAGCTGTCGAAAATAAGCGTGATTCATTTTTATATTCTATGGGATATAGAGGGCACGAAGAACATTATAAAACTTTGTGTTCTCTGTGTCTCCTTTGTGCCCTCTGTGTCCTAAACGTCCAAGATTTTTTCTAAATAATCATTCATAAACATACCATCAGGATCTTGCTCTAATCTATGCCGATTAAAATCCTCAAATTTAGGATAGCGTTCTGCAAAATCCGAAGCAGTTAAGGTGTGCATTTTTCCCCAGTGTGGTCTGCCGCCATGTGCTTTAAAAATATCCTCTAAGGCTTTAAAGTAGGTTTTATACGCCTTCTTATTATAAACATGACAAGCAATGTAGGCAGAGTCCCGTTGATAGGCAGGACTGAGATACATATTATCTTTGGCAACCACTCTATTTTCAATTGGAAAATGTACATTGAAATTATTCTTTTCAATAGTACGAATAATTTCCTTTAAAACGGTTTCGTGTGCTTCTAAAGGTATATTGTATTCCATCTCATTGAACCGAACGAGTCGTTGCGTTGCGTAGATTTTATGTGAATGAAAGACTTTTCGAGTATTGGGAATAGTATCTACTGATAATTTAGAAATACGTTTATTCATAGATGGAAAAAAACGAGCCGTTTCGCACAGCACTTTAAAGGCGTAATTTTCTACCACATAATCTGTAAAATGATTAATCATACTCACCTTATCAGGTTGATCGGTTGCTATATTAGAAGTTTTTGTCCATACTTTTGAAGCATGAGGGAAATAATAAAATTCAAAGTTGCGGTTGTTTTGATTTCGTACTTCAAAGGTATTCAACACTTCTTGAAGGTCTTCCTTTTTATTTACTAGTTCCAATCGGTAAGCAGGAAGACATTGTAAGGTGATTTCTGTAATAACGCCTAAAGCCCCTAATGAAACCTGTGTTGCTTTAAAAAGGTCTTGATTATCCGTTTCAGAACACTCCACAATTTCTCCTTTTCCATTCACAAATCGCAATTTTCGGACTTGTGTGCTTATTGTACCAAAGGCTAGTCCTGTACCATGCGTTCCTGTAGAAATCGTACCCGCTAAAGATTGCACATCAATATCACCTAGATTTTCCATTGCCATACCTTGCTCAAATAGCAAATCGCCAAGTGTAAATAGCTTCGTGCCTCCCTTAACCGTCGCTTGAAGGTTTTCTTTATCCACGGAAACCAAACCTTGATACTTATCTAAACTGATTAAAATATGCTCAGTCACCCATAGCGGATTAAAGGAATGTCCTGAGCCGATAATTCGTATTTTCTTCTTGTCTTGAATCGCACGTTGTACAAGGGCTTGTACCTCCTTTTCAGAAGTCGGATAGGCAATTTGTGATGGATGCCATTCATGCAGTTGAGACCAATTTTTCATTATGGTTGATATTTGGTTGATGAGCTTTTATTGGAAATAGTTAAATAAAGATAATGTATCAAATTGACTTTTAATAAACTAGAGTTATGGGAAGATCATTGGGGGTCACTCTATTATAACTTAT
>CAYLSF010000439.1:0-6210 GCA_964385675.1 uncultured Saprospiraceae bacterium | reverse complement strand
TGGAAGAAAATAATGGTGAAAATTTCTCTGCTCCAGGTATTGTTGTAAACACTTTACCGCCAGGAACAGGTATGTTATTGATGGCTCATACAGAACTAGAAGTATATAATAATACAATTAAAAACCATAAAACTTCAGGGATTGGTATAGTGAGTTGGTTATTCACAGGACAAGAGTTTAAGTCAAAAGAATATGATCCATTCTGTACAGAAATCAGTGTACATGATAATACGATTGCTGGTACTCAAGGACCTGTGGATACCACTTCTAACTTTGGAAAACTTTTCACAGCATTATTAGGAGGACAAGCTTATGATATTATGATTGATGGTATCTACAAGCCGGGGACAATGGATGAGAATGGAAATCCAAAAGGTATTTGCATTTACAATAATGGAGAAAATCCTTCTTTTGTGAACTTTAATGCAGGCATGGGCGGTACACCTGAAGAGATGGCGAAAAATATGAATAATGATATGTCTATCTTTAATTGTAAAAGTAAAGGATTTGATTTAGGAGACTTTGATAAGTGGTTGGCAACTAATTAAATTTTATTGAATATATAAACTGCCACAGATTTTTACAGATTAAATGGATAACTATTTGTGAAAATCTGTGGCTCTTATTTGTTCATTCGTTATGGCAAAATATATTGGATTTTTGATGATTTGTGGTATTGGGTTGATAAGTTGTACAAAAGATGAAGGCGTTCAGATGGTAACGGAACCTTTTGAAAGCCTTTCCGAATACCAGTTTTTTAAAGGTGAACTCGCTAACTTAGAACCGAATGACCGTGTTTTAAAATATGAATTAAATACCCCACTCTTTTCAGATTATGCTAAAAAAGCTCGGTTCGTATGGATGCCAGAAGGAACTACTGCTAGTATGCCTGATAAGGATTTATTGGACTTTCCAATGGGGGCAGTTTTGATTAAAAATTTCTACTATGAAAATGATGAACGAGATGCGTCAAAAGGGCGTCGAATCATAGAAACTCGTTTATTGGTTAAGGAAGAAAAGGAGTGGGCGGCTCATTCTTATATTTGGAATGATGAACAGACCGAAGCTCATTTAAGTGTTGTGGGAGATTTTAAAGATGTGGAATGGACAAATGAGAAGGGTAAAGCAATGAATGTCACCTATAGCATTCCCAATAAAAATCAATGCAAAGGCTGTCATTATAATAAAGGTGTACAAGAACCGATTGGCCCAAAAGTTCGCAACTTGAATAAACAAATCAAATATGCGGATGGTGAGCAAAATCAACTTCAAAAATGGCATACCTTCGGTTATTTGAATGATTATCAGAAAGGTAAAGAATATGCTAGTGTAGCACAGTGGGATAAGCCAGAAACTGGAACTTTACATGAAAGAGCTATGGCGTATTTGGATATTAATTGTGCTCATTGTCATAATCCAAAAGGACCAGCTAATACAACTGGATTAACGCTTATAGCAGATACAGATATTGGGACACAAATTGGGGTGATGAAAGCGTCCGTAGCCGCAGGAATTGGTACGGGCGGACATGAATACAATATTGTACCAGGGCATCCTGAAAAATCTATTATGGCCTATCGAATGGCAGCAACAGAACCCGCTTCTATGATGCCTGAGTTGGGACGAAGATTGGTACATGAAGAAGGCGTTGCCTTAATTGAAGAGTGGATTAGAGAGATGGAAGTTGAATGATTGCTCAGTAGTGGGCATTGGAAATATAGATTGTATAGATGCTACAGAGGAATACGGATTTTTGAATAAAACTGCCTACCGCTTATCGTCTACCACTGAACTGATTATCTCTCTACCAAATTCTTCTGCTATAATTCGATTCACCCAAGTGCGGTAATGTTTGCCAACATGTTGATTATCTGTAATGATATTTGGATAATGTTGTTGAACTTGCTGAACTTTAGGATACCAATTGGCAAAGGGAATTTGATTTTCAATAGACCAATTTTGTAGCCAAGTATAAGAAGTAGAAGTATTTGCCCAACTGATGATAAGTTGTAAATTATTCGCTTTAGCGATTTGAGCTAATTGCTCCAAAATGGGTTGTTGTGTTGCTGCTACTGAGATAGAATCTGTTTTCTGTTGATTATTTCTTCGATTCGTTCCTCCAAGATTTCTGACATATCTACCAATATGTAAGTCATGAAATAGAAACTTGACAGGTTTTTGCCAGATACCCCATCTCGGACTTCCTTCTAGCGAACTTCTATGTCTATATCCTTTTAAAAACATTTGGTCATCAACCCAATCATTATCACAACCCAAATAAAGAACGTAATCACATTGGGGTATTTGCTTCAAATATTGCTTCAATCGAATTAAATTTTGCTCACCGCCATAACCTGAAATCCCTAAATTAATGACACCATATTGAGGTTGATAAAAGCCTAAACTATCTTGATTTAGTAACATATCTAATTGAAATGGATAACTAGCATCAGTATTGAGTCCAAAACCTTGTGTGTAAGAGTCTCCCAAAGCAATAATTCGTTTAGCATAATTTGAAAAATCAGATTGTAAATTATTTGTACCGATAGCATTAGTTTGGAATTCCATTCTAAAGTCAGAGGTCTCCGTGTAGTTTAGATTTTTTTTAAGCGTATAGCCTAAAGTGTCATCATATTGGTAAATATCATTCGCATCGCCTAAATGATAAGGGTAGAATGTACGGACAATTCCTTCTACGATGGTTATTAAAATTAGTACGATAACTAAATTTACGGCAACGATATATAGTCCTCTCTTGATTTTTTCCATAAATTGAATCAATTTTATTTGGAAAAGTCTCGTTTTAATTAAAGCATCGAATTTAGTGAAATTTATAGTAAGTCGTAGGGATAACAGTAAAAGTGTGAAACAATGATTTACTGAATATAAATTAGAACGTATATCTATCTATTTAAAAATGATAAAGTGAGTCTATTGTACAATATGAATCACTAGTGCAACTAGTCTGAAATGACTGACCATTTTAATTCTATAAAGCTTTGTGTTTGAGTGCTTAGAACTATCATTTATTTAAGACTTTGACCACTAGTGCAAAATTTAGTCATTTAATCGTTATAATGCTGGCTTTGCCAGATTAGGAAACAGGAAACTAATCAACTATGAAAAATAATAGCATCAAAATATTACTGTGGAGCATTCTATTTTTGACCTTAACTTCCTTTACGTCTAGTAATTCTCCTATGCTAGAAAATAATATGCTACCATTATCTGAAAAAGAATTTTGTAATATTGAGAATACAACCTTTAAAGGTGGTGAGGAATTAGTCTATAAAGTGTATTACAATTGGAACTTTGTGTGGCTATCGGCAGGAGAGGTTAAGTTTAAAGTAAAGGATTTAGGGAAGAATTTTTTGATAACCTGTACTGGAACAACATACAAATCGTATGAGTGGTTTTTTAAAGTTAGAGATGTATATACGGTAGTGGTAGATAAAAAAACATTGTTACCTATTTCTTCGGTTCGGAATGTGAGAGAAGGAGGATTTACAGTATATGATAAGATGATTTGGAATCAAAAAGATTTTCATATTAAAAGCCTTAGAGGGCGAACTAAAGAGAAGGCGACTTGGAGAGAATACGATTTAGAAAATTGTATGCACGATATATTATCGGTTATCTATTATGCTCGAAATTTAGACTTTAACCAAATGCAGGCAGGCGAAACGTTTCCTGTAGAAATGTTTATGGATAAGGAGGTATTTCGTCTTAAATCCATTTATCATGGTAAAGAGGTGAAGAAGATAAAAGGGTGGGGGACACATAAAGTGCATAGAGTAGAACCTAAATTGGTTGTTGGGGATGTATTTAAGGAGTCCAATATGCAGACTTGGGTTTCTAATGATAAAAATCATATTCCCTTTCAAATAGAAACACCGCTTTCAGTAGGGTCAGCAAAAATTATTTTGAAGTCTTACAAAGGGTTACGCCATAAGTTAGAGTCTAAAGTGGAAAAGGCTAAGTAGTGATTAGTGATTAGTGATTAGTGATTAGTGATTAGTGGTTAGTGAATCTTTTCCCTTTTTTTGAAGTAGTGATTCTAACATTTTTAAGCTCTCTTGATTCTCTTCGATAGCTGTGATAGCTTGTAAAATATCATGTTTTTCCTTGGTTGTTAAATGAAAACTCATGGAAGCTCGCTGGTTAATTAAACTAGGTCGATAGGTGAATTGTACCAAATGTACCATATCTTTTCCCAGAATATCTTGAAGATAACCCAAACTTGCATCCTGTTGAAAGTCTTGTAATTGCATAAAGTTTCCTACAAATCCCAATGGATTAATCAATCGTTGGATAAATCCTTGTTGTTGCACGGGTAAACTATCAATTTTTTCACTTCCTCTGATTTGCATAAAAATCACCCCGCTTGTATTTTCCTTTATCCAGTCTTTAAACACATGTGTAAATCGAGTAGGTGCATCCAACCCATTATTATCTCGCCAGCCAGCATCTGAGATTTCAATTTCTGGTACACTCGGTAAATGAACATTAGGAAGAATATAAGGATAAGTAGCATTCATGCGAAGAGCAGTCGTAAATCGTAAGTCATACGCTCCTTGCTCAGCAAATAACCGCCCAAAATCAATTCCATCATATTCAATTTGTGTAGCTGTTTGAATATCAAGTGGAGGACGAGTCATATAAGAAACAGGTTGTGCGGAAATAATTAAACGCCTAGCGTCATTGACAATAACAGGGGTGATGAACATTAATGGAATTTCAGCCTTTTTTTCAAACTGAGCATAGTCTTTCAATTGTGTATTATTGAAGGAATTTGTGTTTTCAATTAATTGGTTTTCAAATATATACCCTCTATCAATTGGATATTGGTAGCCATTAAATTCAAAATAAGACCAAGGAATGAAGATGTCATTAACAGCTATCGAAAAAGCTACAGGGTTCAAGAGATCTTTAGCAATATTATCAATCCATTTTTTATCATACAATTGAAAGGAATTTTTTCTTTGATTTTCTAAACGAAGTTCCCGCATATAAGCAGCACCTAGCATACCTCCCGAAGCCCCCGTCATCAAAACTGTTTTATTAAAAAGCTGTCCACTTAAGGTACTATCTACATATTGCAAAACCCTCGAACTCCACACCGCAGACCGCAATCCTCCTCCACTTACACCAATCATAATCATTTTGGGTTTTAGAGTGCTGTCCGATTGAATAAGCTTAGCTTTCCAATTATTCAAAATTTCAATGGTTGCTTTTTTATCAGTTTTAATAGTGTCTTTGGAATAAATAGAATCTAAGGCATTATTATGATAAGCCGCTTTTTCAATATTATAATTGAGTCCATACGCCTTGTTGACATATTGATTATTGGGATTTTTAGAAAAACTATCTATTAAAAAAAGTAAGGCTATTAATATCACTACATGCCAGCTTCTAAGCCAATACCACATTGCCCCTAATAGGCTTGTAGCAATAGTAAATAGAATAAAAATACTCGCACCAGCAGGAATTTGAAAAATTGGATAGTTCATTAAAAAACCAAATAACACTAATAATAGAATACTAGCCAATTGTAGAATAGAAGCATTGTTATGTTGTTGGTTAAATACCTTTTTGAGTATTTCGGGTTTGTAATGTGCAACAGAGCGCACATATTTAGGTTGTAAGCGATTGTTTAGGTAAAAATCAACTCGCCATTTTCTTTGCAAGATGGTATCTTTCTCTTGCCGTTTATCTCTTTGTACGACCATACCTCTAATAGCACGAGGGCGTTTATATCGTTTCTTAGCTTCATAACTGTAAATATCTTTATTCGTCAACCTAAAATAAATGGCAAAGAGGAATAAAGCAGTTGTCAAGCCTATAAAAAAGCCTAGTACCGTTGACCAAATTGTAGCAGAAGTATAGTCATTTTCTATTTGAAAACGAATGATAAAGTAAAAATAGATAGACGTGAAAATTAATGGAACTAATGTGTTATTAATACTAAATTTTAGTAAAGGACGATGAAGAGAAGCTAAAAATGGAAATTTTATACTATGCAAAAGATAGGATGCAAGATTCCAGGCGGTTAAGAATGCTCCAAAAGTGAATCCTAAAATAGCAAAACTCCAAAACCCAACTTCGCCTAAATATTCGGGTTCTAAAAATAAATATTGAATACCTAAACTACGTCCAATACCACCCGTGAAGAAAAAGGTAATGATAAACCAAAGACTTAACAGTAAGATA
>CAYLSF010000438.1:0-6211 GCA_964385675.1 uncultured Saprospiraceae bacterium | reverse complement strand
TATGAGACATTAACAATGTTTTTTGGTGCAGTTCAAAATGTTAGGTAATAAAAAAAATTGTAACCTGAGGAATTAAAATACGACTAAAAATCTTAGTATAATATAAGTGAAAAAAACTTTGAGGAATTAGAGAAGTCAGAATATTTAAAAATAGCTTCTTTAAAATCAGGAGTTATTTTTCCTCATGCCTATGAGTATGAGAAAAAGTTTTTAAATCTAAATTATCATTTTTGCATTTTACGCTGTTTTTATTCAAAAAACAGTTCTATGTAAAGTCGTATAGCTATCGGAAGTTCAATTGCGTTGTTCTCGAACCCCTTTCAAGAGCAATACAACTGTATTTTAAACCCCTTCCAATAAAATCTTTCCAATGACAGGATCAGATACTAACATTTTTAATTGTGGATGGTCAGACGTGATTAAATCTTGAGCAAAAGCTAATCGAATGTCATTGGGCAAAAAAGAAAGCTGAATGAAGGATTTAATATTCTCTAGTTGTAAGTTTGTTAAATTGGATTGAAGAGCTGCATATTGTAATAGTCTAGTACAAACAGTATTTAAAATATCAACTCGAAGTGTTTCTTGTAATATCATTCTTTCTAAAGGATAATATACTTCAAATTGAAAATCAGTAGTTTCAAGGATAGTTTCAGGTGTAATAAGTTCCGCTAAATCTTGATTTACATAGGCGATAAAAGCAGCTACCGTAGCTTCGTCCAACGTCGCATCTCCTAAAAGCTGTACCAATGTTAAGTTGGATTTTAGATCCTTAATTTCACCAATCGACTCAAAAAATTGAACTAAAGAGCGAGGTGTTGTCCGTTGACCTGTAATAAGTTCAGGATAGGTCAACACAAAATTAATTCCTCTAGCATCAATATGATTTTGCGTTGCCCATTTTGCCCAAACTTTAGCATCAAAAGTTAAGGTAATATGACGCATACGGGTTAACATCGCATCATCCATTGGCGTCACCGAATAATCACCGTCATCAGGATTGGCGGTCAATACAATATCCCATGAAGCGGGTAATGTCCAACTTGTCAACTCATAGTTTTGGAGTAATTGCATGAGTCCTCTTAAAATTCTATCATCTGCTCGATTGATGTCATCCAAGAGCAAAATTCCTTTTTTATCCCTAGTCGGTACCCAACTAGGTGGAGCAAAAATCGTTTTTCCATCTTTTACTTTTGGCATTCCAATTAAATCCCCCATTTCCTCAAACTGAGCCGGTGCGATATACGCAAATTCATAGTCATTTTGTCTAGCAAATCGCTCTACTAATTCCGTTTTTCCAATACCATGCACGCCCCATATACAAACAGGTGTTTTTCGCTTTCCATTTATCATTGCTTTTTCATTGCTCTCAAGACAATGTCTCAAAAACAGTTCTATTTCTTCTGCATTGGTTTTTGTGCCGAGCATTATTTACGGTTGACGGTGAACGGTTGACGGTCGGCAACTGTGTTGCCCATAACCGTGTAGTTAAGTTTAAAATCATTTTTTGAACCGTAGAACCTGTCTGCCGACAGGCAGGTATCGAATAATGAATGTAGAAGTAATTCCCCCCCCCCAATTTTCATGATTGAAGCTTCTTATTGTCCTATTTCCTTCGATATTCAATATTCGATTTCGATATTCTGCGGTTCATTTTAGTCATATTTCTCTTAACTACACAGCTATGCCGTCTACCGTTTCTAAAAAATATTAGTTTTCTTCACAAAAATACGAAGGATGAATAAGCCAATTAAAGCTACGACTGCCCAAATTCCAGCTTCTTGCCATTCTTGTAAAATAACTTTTCCAATAAAGAAAAGTATTCCATAAGTCATCGTAATACCGCTTAGCCAACAGATGATGAGATTTAAAATACGATTACTCCCTTCATAGGCAATTTGAGCCTTATTATCTCTAAATTTTGACCAAGCCCCATCAGGTTCTACGGTATTGTAAAAATGTTGTAGGGTATCTTCATTCGTAGGCGGTGTCATATACATTACAACTAACCAAACAACTGTTGTAAATCCAATAGTCATTAAGAAGGCATCAGGGAAATCAATACCTTGATAAGCAAAAAAGGCAGTGGCTACAAAAGGAGCAAACATCGCTGCTATCTCTGCCCATGCATTGACACGCCACCAATACCATCTTAAAATAAGAACTAATCCTAGTCCTGCACCACATTGCATTAAAAAGCCCCATGCACCAGATATGGAATCTAATTGAGTCGTGACCCCGAGCCCAATGAGCATGATTAATACTGTACCAATCCTAGAGGCTGTAACCAGTTGTTTATCCGTAGCTTCAGGTCTTAAAAATCGTTTGTAAAAATCATTGATTAAGTAACTTGCCCCCCAATTCAGTTGAGTTGAAATCGTACTCATATAAGCAGCAAAGAAGGCGATTAATAATAAACCTTTTAAACCATTGGGTAAGAAATCTTTCATCGCTAATACGAATCCTTTACCTGTACTTTCGGAGTAAACTAAGGCACTTTCTAATTTTGTATCCGATTTAGCAATGGTTGCTAATTGTTCATTTACTGCTTTAAGTTGAGTTAAATTCGCTTGAACAACCTTATTATCAGCCGCCATGTCATCCAAATCTTCTGCACTCATCGTAAAGACTTTATCTCGAATCCCCTCTTCCCCAAGGGTTGCTTGAAGCGTAGTCACTTGTGCTTTTAAGTCCTCATCTTGAATATTGCCATTCAAATTATATAAAGATAACGCACACAAACCCACGATAATCCACGGCCACGGACGCAGACAATAATGCGTAACTTGAAACAATAAAGTCGCATAAACAGCTCCTGTTTCTGTTTTTGTACTCATCATACGTTGTGCGATATAACCACCGCCACCAGGCTCCGCACCAGGATACCAACTTGCCCACCATTGAAAAGCCGTGTAAGCTAAAAATGCTCCAATACTTAACCCTAACGCTTCTCCTGCCCCTACACTTCCACCATCACTAATGGTCGGGAAAAAATCTAGTGTTGAATCGGAAATCCCTGTTAAGGATTGTTTCATATTCTCAATACCACCAATTTCTTCGGAATTGACTACTAAAACCGCCAAAATAATACAACTAGTAATGGCAATAACAAATTGAATAACATCGGTAATCGCCACCCCTAATAGACCCGACATAGAAGCATAACTAGCTACCAAAACCATGGCTAAAGCGGTGTACATTAACGCTGTATCTGATGGGACTCCAAAAAATACTTCTATCAATGACATTAAGGCTACGTTGACCCAAGCGATAATAATGACATTTAAAAAGACGCCTAAATAAATGGATTTGAACCCTCTTAAAAAACTGGCTGGAGCTCCACTATATCGTAATTCAATGAGTTCTACTTCGGTCAATACATTAGCTTTTCGCCAGAGTCGAGCAAAAAAGAAAGTGGTCAGCATACCTCCTGCCAAGAAATTCCACCAAAGCCAGTTCCCTGCAATACCATTTTGACCAACTAGTTCTGTGACGGCTAAAGGCGTATCTGCTGCAAAGGTGGTGGCAACCATTGAAATACCGGCTATATACCAAGGCAGATTTCGACCACCTAAAAAGAAACTTTCAATATTTTCACCTGCTTTTTGGGTGTAAGAAAGCCCTACACCTACAATGAGTAGGAAAAATCCGATAATGACTATCCAGTCTATTGCTGCTAAACTCATGAATGGTTTTATTTTATGTGATTAGAATGATTTATCTCAAAAAAACGAATGTCGAAAATCGTCCCGATAGCTATCGGGAGTCAAAAGTCAAACAATACATGATTCATCAAATTTAGAATAAAGTCGCTTATTACCAAAGTTCTAACCAATTAATCAATTTTTGAACTTCCTTTTTTCAAGAGATAAAGAATAAAATGGGAATTGTATGTAATTTGCAGACTAATATGATAATACATCAACCCTTTTTCAAAGACTAATTGGCGTTTGGGATTTGGGATTTGAAATTTTAAAAAAGATGCAGCAAAATATCGGAATTTGTCTATCAGGAGGCGGAGCGAGAGGAATAGCACATGTAGGGGTTTTACAGGCTTTAGAAGAACATAATATTGCACCTAGATATATTTCAGGAAGTAGTGCTGGAAGTATTGTTGGGGTATTATACGCTTCGGGTATCTCTCCTCAAGATATTCTGGAGATGATCATAAAAACGAGTATGTTTAAAGTGTTTCGACTGGGGTTAGGGGCAGGATTAGTGAGTATTAATCACCTGAAAGAAATATTGAGCGAGTATGTGCCAGGCGATGATTTTTTGAATTTGGAAAAGAAATTATATGTCTGTGTAACCAATCTAAATACGGGTAAATGGGAAATTCGACATAAGGGGATTTTATTAGATACGATTGTGGCATCTTCGGCGATTCCTATGATTTTTGAACCAGTTAAAATTGAAAATGCGACGTATGTGGACGGTGGAGTTTTAAATAATATGCCGTTAGAACCTCTAAAGTTAGATTGCCAACATATCATTGCTGTAAATGTGATTCCAACCAACACCATGCACATTGAGAATTGGAAAGCTTATCCTGTGGCTACTAGAAGTATGGATTTAGTAGTTTGGGCGAATATGATGTCAAAAATGCACTTAGCGGATATTTGGCTGGATATTGAAGGGATAGAACAATATGGTGTTTTTGATTTTAACCAAGCAGAAGCTATTTATGAGTTGGGATATAAATATGCCATTCAAAACATGGAACGTATTCAAATGGCAGTAGAATAAATCATAAATTAAACTATCAAGACAACAATACATCAGTCTCTCAAGACATTAAATAATCATAAATTTGCGTTTTGTAAATAAATGCTATATTTTTCACACACAAATACAATTACCCACCTTTTTTTAATAATTTCGGAATTGGAAGCTTAAACGCTCCAGCCCAATAACGTTCAAAAAAAATACTTGAATATGAAATTAAATTACAATTATGTTTTTACGTTGTTAGTAGCTGTACTGATAGCCGCTATTAGCATCAATGCCAGCCAAAAAGTGAACGATACACCAATTGTTTATTCTATTTATAAAGGTGGTGAAATTACTAAAGCAGTCAAAAAGGGAATACAAGAGTATAAGAGTAATTTCCCAAAACTGAAATTAGAGGATACGGATTTTTATGTGACTTTTGGGGAATGCAAAGGACAGACAGTAGTGATACTGGGGCAGTGTAAAATGTGTTCTTATAAGGAGTTGATCGCTTCCTCTAATCGTTTTTATAAAGTGAATAGTCAACTGATGCTACCTGTAATTTTTGAAAGTGATAAACAGCACAGTAACTTTTTTGCAGACCCAGATGGTACGCGCATTTTTGTAGCTTCTGAGGGCTATATGATTACAGCAGATGAAGATAACAAAGTAGTTTCTAGTGGATTCACGCAGTATTAATGAATTAGTTGACTAGTTAACTAATTATCCATTACAATAGAACAGCCGAAGATTTATGTATTAAATCTTTGGCTGTTTACATTTTACCTATTTGATACTTTCTCTCATGCAATATCCACTTATCGGAGAAATTAGCCCACTAAACCCTAAAATTTCATCATTCATTATAAAGATTATAGGGACATTATAAGTTTCAATATATTGCAGTATGGAACAATCATTTAAAAGATACAGTGCAATAGGGCAAGCATTTGTTTGGATAGTACTGTGGATGGTTTATTTTTATTCAGAGTTTGAATGGTCTGAACCCTTTGTATCTACTTTATATGCTCTAGTCGTAGTTATAAATATGGCTATAGTTGTGTATGTCCATTATTTTACAATTTTACCTATTTATACTAGTGGTAATAAAAACAATTATTTCATAGTAGCCAGTTTGTTTTTAGTGTTTATGGCATTACTGATGCATTATATAGATGTTTATTTTCCATTTGAATATGATTATGATACACCATTATTATTTGATTTTATTTACTATGGACTTTTCTATACAATGATTGCTATGATTTCGAGTCTATATTATTTTGCAGAAGCATGGATTGAGAATTTCAAAAAAGAGTCAGAACTCAAAAGTGAGAAACTACAAGCTGAATTGAATTTTTTAAAATCTCAGATTAATCCTCATTTCTTATTTAATACTTTAAATAATATATATGCTTTTGCTCAAACCGATAATGAAAATACAGCTCCTATGTTGGAGAGATTGTCTTCCATATTGCGATTTATGGTATATGAATGTAGTGCA
>CAYLSF010000437.1:0-6211 GCA_964385675.1 uncultured Saprospiraceae bacterium | reverse complement strand
ATACGCAATATACAAAATATGTCAATTTTAGAAATAGGTAACGAAGATTTAAAACCCGATGCTTTTTTAAAAATGCCAAAAGAGGATAAGAAAGCATTGATTAAATCATTGCCTAAGATATTGCGACAGACCGCAGACATTTATGGGGGATATAGTGAAAAGACCGCTATACTATCAGTCCATAATGTAGTCTATGGTAAGACCAAAAATGAGACAGTACTTTCTATTTTTTGCCGTACGGCATTAGCTAGAATACAACAGATACAGGCTAACATGAATTCCATTAACGAATTCGGATTAGTCAAAAATTAAGTTTTTTGGGGTTATACGATTTAGGGGGCATCGTACCTGGTACTGCCCCTTATCCCAAACAAGTTCTTTAACATAGTGGCGAATTTTCATTCATTCATAATTATGCTGATTAGGGTACAACACACCGTACCCTATTTTTTACAAGAAATTATGGTTTGGTTTAGGTCTGACTTCAATAAGTGGACATAACGGATTTAGGGTAGTTTAGGCTACCCTATTTTTCTAAATCAAGCTAAAGATTCTCAACCAATGAAGGCTAGGCTAGTAAGTCCTAACAATGGTTAGGCAGTAAAGAGCAGCGGCGTATGGTGGAAGCAAGAGCAACGGAGACTAAACCGAAGGGCTAACGAGGTTCGATCCCTCACTTGCTGCAAAACAAAGGGGGAGGTTTCTAAAAAAACTAATCGTTGGAAACCCAGCAGATAACAAAAGAGCAGGATTAGTTGGCAAACGACAAGAACAAAATTTGGGGAATTAACATAGCTCATTAAGGAACTAAATTTAAGGTTGTAGGAGGTGCGATCCCTCCCTTGTTGCTGGTGTTTATTTTAGAGTTAATATTGAGCATTAAACGGGAGTGTCAACACTCCCGTTATTTTAAGCACCAAAGACAATTTTATATTAGCATAGGTATAAAGGTCAACTAAATACACCTTTCCAAGTTGACCTTTCTTTTTTCATCATTAAAAAAATGGGTATGAAAACCATAATTACTATTAATGGCAAAATTACAATTGACGAGTTCTTTAAGACTCTTACAGAAGCGACAACCAATCCTGACAAAGCCAGTCAAAGAACTATCCAAACGGATGATTTCAAATTAACTTTTACAACGGAATTGACAGAAGAAGAAAAGGCGGAGAAGGCAGCAGAGGAGCAGCGAATGAAAGCATATTATGAGAATATGCCAAAACCGCATATCAAGAAACAAGACATTAACTAATACTTTTCCAATCTCACATTTGAGATAGAAATTCATGGGGATTAGGGGAGACTATACACACTCCCCTATTTTTTTAACTAAACTTAAATTTTACAAACTATGAAAGCAATCATTCAAACAGATGTTAATTTGCCAGTAGTTAAGATAAAATTTGACCATCCAAAACATTTAAAAGCCATAGCACAGCATTTAGGCAAACTATCAATAGATTTTGCACAGCAGGATCAACTGGCTTTTTACACCTTAACCGAGATTTGGGAAGCCTTTATAAAAAGAGCCAACAAAAACCAAAACACCATGAAATTAAAATTATCCCAAGCCTATACCCTACTACACTACATAGACACCACACAATTAAGCAAATACGAGGGAGCAATTTACACCCAAATCATTAATCAAATACATAGACAAATGATAAGCCCAGTATTACCTGAATCATTAAGAATAAGAGCCTAAAACATGAGTACACAACGAGAAATAAAAGACATCTTAGTTTACTCCTATTTCACACCCGAACACCTAATAACATTGAAATGGGAAGATTTAAAAAAACTAATACAACACGGAGATAGAAGACAGATCGCCAATACATTAAACTATACCCGATCCTCTTCTATCACTAGAATATTAAAGCACGAGAGAAGCAACCCGAGAGTATTTAAAGAACTATCCAACATCCTAATAAATCGACACATAAAAAATTAACAGGCATTAAAAAAGCCCTTAAGAGTTCTACAAAACTCAAAAAGGCTATTCTTTTATATTTTCAACATCAAAGTTATGAAAAATAACATTAACAATCAATCAGTTATACCAGTTTTAACGAGATTGCAAAGATTAACTAATTTGTATGTATCACTAGATACACCATTGAAAATATTACAAATACTTTCAATCGGAACGTTATCTACTGCCCTAGTTGGTATTGTCTTGTCAAAATTCGACAACCTACCAACTAACATTTATTACATAGTTTTAGGTCTAACTTTCATTTTAGGCTGTTACATTGGGCATCATTGGGAAAAAGGCATACAAAAACTATTTGAGGAAGTTTCACGCACAATAGTAAACAGAGAATTTGACAACAACGCAGTCATAGGCGTTACGGCTTTAAGTTCTGTTATTGTCTTAGTGATGGTTACTATCTCAATTGGTGGATCGAAATTCGGATCGGTGGATATTGCAGCCGTTGGAGCAAGACTAACTACCAATAAGCAAGATACTAAAGCGCTGCAAGACAGTATACAACAAAACACCAAAGAAACAGACAGATATTACAGCGAACAGATCGCAGCAATTGAAGCAGATAAACAGAAGGAACTTAAAAAGAGCAATAAGGAGCATGATAAAAAAATCAAAAAGTTAGCAGTTGCAGCCTATTCTGCCAAAAAGCGAGGTGATGAAAAAGGCTATACTTGGTTAATTGGTTCACAAACCAATGAAGCCATGACAGCGAAAACCAAAGCACAGGATAAAATCACAGCTAAATATGACGCTCGTATTGACAAAATATTAGCCTTGAAAAATGATGAAATTCAAAAAAACAACGACATTGGACACAAGGCAGTAAAAGCTGCCTTTAAAGCAAACGACAAAGAAGAACAGGAAGAAGAAGAGCGGAAAAATAGATACCAATTTGGGCTACAATGGATTGTCGTTATTGCTTCCCCTCTTATCCTGTTTATCATTTTTCTACGTTCCACCATCGAAAGAGCAGCGGGCAAAATAAGTGAAAACGATTTACCCGATCCGCCCAAATCTGTACAGAAAACCAAGCGTACAAAATCAACTGTACAGCAACCCACCAAAAAACGTACAGCAAATCCTGTACAACCCGAAAACGGAAACGGTACAATTGAAAACCAACCGCTTGCACCTTCTGACACCTTCGCACACATTGGCAAGGACGGGCAAGTACAATATTTAACAATAGGCACTATAAAAAGTAGAATCAAGCTATACACCACACGAGCAAACGAAGTAGAGGAATCTGTACAACAAGCACGGAGACAGGGAGAAAGACAAGACGTAATTGATAAATTAAACAATCGTTTTGAAAAGCATTTTGAAACCCTCCAATACTGGATAAATGCAAAGAAAAAGTTAGAAGAAAAAGAGCCAACTATATAATAAAATTTTGGAGTATGTATAGCTATACATACTCCAAAATTCACCAAATCATAACTACAATGTCAACCAGAATACTAAGGATAAAAAAAGACAATCGGTTTACGATTTTACCAAATGAAACTTTACAAGATAGTAGGCTTTCATTTTCTGCAAGAGGGATTTTAGCCTATGTATTTTCTAGGCCCGATGATTGGACGATAAACGTAAATGACATTATCAATAATAGCGATATGCAAAAAGCAGGGGTACGCACTAAATTAAAAGAGTTACGCACTTTAGGATATGCTACTATTGAATGCACATACACACCAGCAGAAGGAGGACAACGGGGTAAAATCAGCAGTTACTACTTAATGTCAGAAGTACCGATTACTGATTGGATTTTAAAGCACCATAAGCAACAAACGATAAAGCGACAAAAAGCAGAAGCAGCTAAGAAAATAGAGGGTTTTACATTTAGTAAAAATGAATTTGATGCTATATTCACTAAGGTAGATCATAAAAGCAAAAAAATAAAAACACTACCAGCAAGTGACTTTTTAAAAGCCACACAAGAGCGATTCCAAGAAGAATTTAAAAATAATTTTGGGGTAGGGTTTACGTTTTCCAAAGGTCATACCGAAGGACTAAAAAATTTATTGATTGCTATCTATCCAAGAATTGAAGCCTATTGTAAAAGCATTAAAGAACCAACGACACATAAAATCCTGATGCAAGGATTTGAAACAGTTTTACGGAAAGCATCTAAACAAATAGATAACCGTTCACAGTACACGCCATCTTTTATACTTAGTGTACTGCACACATTACGCTAATTTTTTAAATCAAAAAATTTACCTGGTCAACTTTACAATACTTGTAACTCATATCGAGCGTAGTTACAAGCCTTGTAAACTATCTCCAGTACCATTACAAAACTTGAAACAATGAGTAAAGTACATAAAAATCAATTATCCATTCCAGAGCCGATAGAGTACAAAGACATTCAGGATAAGTTTAGAAAAAAAATAAGTGACTGGAAAAAATCCAACTGGTACAGAAGTTACGCAGATATAGAAGAAAATGTAAAATTCAAAGGCATATCTGACTGGATAAACGGAAAGCGTAATTTTTCCATTCCAAAGATGATTAAAATTTGTGAATACTGCCAAATACCAACTAAACACACCGTCAAAATAGGCGATCATTCCTTTGAACTTTATACAAAATCGGAAGAATGAAACCATTAAAAATACATACTAAATTGTATCTGCAGTTGAAATTGTCCACTAGTAAAAAGTGGGCAATTGATTGTTTGTTACATTTAGATAATTTATCTAATGATACCTATTATGATAGGTTTTACAAGCTAGACGGAGAAGTAGAGGAAACCGAGGAGCAAGGAAAGACAGTATTAAGAAACGGGGTAGGGTTTAGCAAACTAGATACGCCATTGTTAACTAGTATTGCCAATCAATACAGAGAAAAGGGAGCAATTACTTTTAAACAATACGGCGTACTCTTTAACCGATTACCCAAGTATTGGAAGCAATACCAACACAAAGCCAATGACGATATTTTGCAACAGCAAGTACAAGCATTTATAAAATTAAATAGTCCTATAAAATCTCCATGATATGAATTTAAATCTTTTGTTGTCTGAAAGTGCAACAGATATAGTAAACTTTCAAAATCAACAATTCAAACGAGCCGTAAAAAGCCTAATTATTACACAATACAAGTCAATATCTAGCTTTTGCAAAGTGGAAGATTTTGACAAAGGGGATTTATCAAAATTCCTGAATAATAAAAAAGATTGGGGTTTTATAAAAGTCTTAAAACTTCTACAAATACTAGATACAGACGTACACATAAGACCACATAAAAGTATTCAATACATAGGTCTAACACTAGAAAACAAAGCCAAGCGAAACAAACAAAACGCCAATAAGGCGATCCAAGATTACAGGAAATACTGGACAATGGAGGAACGGCTATTTAAAGTAAATAAGTAGTCACAAAAACCAACTTCAACAAAAAGGCACAGTTTTTTATAATCGACTACAAACCAACAATCTAACAATTTATAAAACAACATCGATCCAGCTGATGGAGCAAGGAGCAGGACAAGCTGCAGCAGTTGGATCGCTCAAAATCTTGTCACAAATGTTTAAAGCAATCAAAAAGTTTTTCAATACATCAAAGGATAACAAAGACGAATTGGATAATGTTGATTTATCCGATTTTCCAACGCTAGACATAACACAAGCAGGAAGAAATGAAACAACTTTTATCACAGTCAGCCAAAACGGGTGGCCCGTAAAACAATGGGCAGTAAACAACCTTAATTTTAAAAAAGAAATAGAATTTGAAGATAAAGGCATAAAAATAGAACTGATACCCGACAACGGAGAACACAACGCAGTAGTAAGAATCGAATATAAAAACCACGTTACAACACATTTCATAAATAGAAGTGAAATAATAGTTTCAAGTGGTATTCCTTCACCAAAATTAAACTAATGATACACATAGAAATCAAACCAACATATAAAAATTTAAACATACACAATCAAGAGATTCAAATTAAAACCGATAAGGACACCGCATACAGAATATTTATAGACAATCAAAATAGAATACTCTTTCATAAAATATCATTATCGGGAGATATGGAAAACCGACAATTAACAATATATCCTGATAGTGAAAATTCAATCATCCTAAAATGACAATAACACAAACCACTATCTATTTAGTCATTGTACTATTTACATACTTAGTGGCTCATTATGTAAACAATGACACCGCAACAGATACCGCCATTACGAAAGAACAACGCATACT
>CAYLSF010000436.1:0-6212 GCA_964385675.1 uncultured Saprospiraceae bacterium | reverse complement strand
TCAAAATTCAGTAACATTTGAAGAATTTGGCTAAATTTTTACTTCAAAATCTATATATTACACCTATAACAATGGTGTAATTTTTGCGTATCGAACATAACGATTTTACTTTTATTGTACTTAATATAAACACTTTATAATAATTGCCCCAATAAAAATATTTAATCAAATACGCAAAGCATCGTATTCCATTTTTGACATAACTATCTATGTTAGAATCAGGAGTAGGATACAATGTTTTCACTTAAAAAATAACGAACACTATGCGTAAGATTGACTTTTTTAGTTGGCTGATGGTCTTATGTTTTGCGGTACCGAGTTTTGCACAAGTAACATGGAATGCTAAAGAACACACCTTTAAAGATGTTCAATACAAAATTCCTGTTACCTATGAGTTTAAATTTGCCAATATCTCTTCTGAAGCTGTAGAGGTCGAATTTGTAAAAACGAGTTGTCTTTGTTTAGTGCCTTTCTGGGAGACTTATGCAATTCCTCAACAAGGCATTGGAAGTGTAAGGGTAACTTTTGATGCAGATCATACGGGTCAATTTAATGAAGAAATTAAAGTACACTTTAAGGATATGCTATATCCTTATATTCTACATATTAGAGGAAACGTAGCTTCTGAAAATATCAAAGACCTACTAATAACAAAACCAGCTATTTCTAATAATAGTATCAATTCTAATAACAATAATACTCCTCCCCCCACTCAACCCAATAATAATGGTTCTGTTACTATTAACCTAAATCCTCCGACTAATAGTAATAACACTCCTCCTACAAATCCAAATAGCAACAATACTACTAATAATAATATTAGGGTCAATCTAAATCCTCCAACTAAACCACAACCTAATATTCCCAATAACAATACCGTTACAACCAATAAACCAAAATATAAAAGTCAAAAAATAGCTCCTATCATTCGAGGAGCTTTGTATCATAATACAGCAGCAAATTCACATTTCATGTCGGGAAGAGCAAAGGAAATGATTCAAGAAATCAATCTACTTCGCTCTAATCCAAAAGGTTATATAAAAGTAGTAGAAAGTTATATACAGTTTTTGAAAAATGAAATCAATCTCCATCCATCAATGCATAGTATGTATGGAAATGAAATTACGGTTGCACAAGAGTTGATACGAGAGCTAGAGACTACCCCTCCATTATCTATTTTACAACCTCATGCTGGCATTTACAAGGCCGCACAGGTTCATGGAGATGATGCGAAGATTTCTGGTCAATTTAATCACAGGGGGACAGATGGCTCAATGCCTTGGGATCGAATCTTGAAGTATGCCACGGATATGAAAGATGGAAATGAAAACTTAGTAGGTGGATTGAAAGATATTCGTCGTTCTATTTTGGTTTTATTGATTGATGATGGTATTCCAAATAGAGGTCATAGGAGGACGCTATTAAATCCAAATTGGACACATGTTGCTTGTTATGAAATAGGTCGAGTGAATGATATGCCGCATTGTTGGGTTCAAAACTTCGGACAGAGTAAAAGTAATATTCCTTCAGCGTATAATATGGCGAGTAATCAAACTGCTGCTGATTTCACAACGGGTTCTACTAATTATACAACACAACCCTCAATGGTTATCAATAAACCAAAGAGGAAACAGCCTAAGAAAAAGACAACGATTACTTTACAACCTAACAACACACCGCCTTCAAAACCAACCGTAAATAATAATCCACCTATTAAAGAAAAACCAGCTATTGGAAAACCCAAAGTCTCAATAACCCCGCCTGGAAAGCCATCAAATGAAACTTATATGGCGACGCAACCGAATAATCAACCGCCTTCAAAACCAGATAGAGTTGCTCCAAATCAATCAAATTTAGACAGACCACCAGGGAAACCAAACAATAGTAAAATCACAATCAATTTAAATAAGCCGGCTATTTCTAAGCCATCAACAACTACTTCAAATACAGAAAGTAGCACTTATTTAACAACGAAGATTGCTCCTAAATACCAATTTAGTACGAAACATAACACAGCACTCCATGTCAATTATATGACAACGAGAGAAAAACTGATGTTGGCTGAAATTAATTATTTACGTGCTGAACCGCGTGAATATTTAAAAGTAGTCAAGGGATATATTGATTTTATGGAAAATGAAATTGCTCAAGATCCTGCTGCAGTTTCTTTCTACGAAGATGATTTAAAGACAGCTAAAGAAGTGACAGGTTTATTAGAGAGAATTTCGCCACTTCCTATTTTAAGACCACATAAAGGCATTTACAAAGCAGCTAAAGTTCATGGGGACGAGGCCAAAAATAAAGGAAGATTAGAACATCAAGGCTCTGATAATTCTATGCCATGGGATAGAGTTAGAAAATATGCTACCGATATGATGGATGGTAATGAAAATATTGTAGGAGGTCCTAGAGATATTAGAGCAGCTGTTTTAGAATTATTAATAGATAGTGACGTAAAAAATAGAGGACATCGCAAAACACTATTGAATGCTAAATGGCAGTTTGCTGCTTGTTATGAAGTGGGTACAGTTGGTCATGTTCCCAATTATTGGTTACAGGTTTTTGGACAACCTTTACCATCTGGCTCTAGCACATATCAAGATCCTATAAATAATCCTCCTGCTCGACGGATTAAACCTCCGAAGCCATCTAATTCTAATCAAGATTTACCGGCTATTCCTCAACCTCCTAGTAAATCTAATACAACAACGGTTTCCCCTAAAAAGGAAATTATACCTGGGAGGAGTACAATTGAATTAAATTCGCCTGATAATGAAGTTTTAGGTTTTGCAACAGATGTTCCACAAACTATTACAACTATTGCTCCTACCTTACAAGCACATCCCTCTTTATTAAATGCTAAAACGAGTATAGCATTGACAAATAGAGAAAAACAATTGATTCGTGAAATCAACTATTTGCGTTCTAATCCTCAAACCTACAGTAAAATAGTAGAAAGTTATATTGTACAATTGGAAAATAGAAGACAAGCCATTCCAACCGAAGCTATGAAACTTTCTAAAACCATAGAAGCAGCGACTGATATTAAGAACAAGCTGATGAATATGAGTCCCCTTTCATTAATCAAACCTAATGATAAATTATATACTACTGCTAAAAATCATGGTTTGGATGTAAAGGAAATGGGAAATTTATCACATGTAGGTTCTGATGGTTCTACACCTTGGAATCGGATTGCTAAATCTGCCAAATATTTTACAGATGGACAAGAATTATTGATTGGCAATGTAGATGATATTCGAGCAATAATCATCAACTTTTTGATTGATGAAGATTTTCCTCAGCGTCCTAATCAAAAAATTCTATTGAATCCAAAATGGAATTATTTAGGTACGTATGAAGCAGGAACAGTTGGTAATATGAAAGATTGTTGGATAATTACTTTTGGTAAATAATCGTAAAAATCCCTATTTCTGTATAATAATCTTCTTAATTTCACGTCCAACTTTTATAAAATAAGTCCCCGTAATCAGGCTGGATACTGAGTACTGGTTGCTTATTCCTTGTATTTGAAATTCCTTGACCAATTGTCCATTTATATTAAATATTTGCACTATTTCACTAACTGCCATCCCATCAATCACAATATAGTCTGTCGCAGGGTTTGGAAAGATTTTAATAGAAGTTTTAGGTTTATTATCCAAAGTTACTTGAATAATATTCGTGTATTCAAATTTTTCATCAAGATCTACTTGACGTAAGCGATAATAATTTAAACTTGGAGCGGGAGAAGTGTGTATAAAGTCATAAAACTGTACATCAGTCGTTGTACCTGCTCCTTCGACGTGACCTATTTTTTCAAAATCTATTCCGTTCACACTCCATTTTACATCAAAGTGAGAATTATTGATTTCTGTGACCGTTTGCCAATCAAGGCGGACATGGTTACTTTCTTTTTCAGCATAGAAATATAATAACTCAACTGGTAATGCTGCACCAGACTTTACCCCAAAAGGTGAAAAAGAGGTAATATTACTGGCTTCGCGATATTTGTGATCACTATTGAAAGAGCCATCTGCTACTGCCGCGTTTGCTGTACCTTCGTCTTTCCAAACACCGCCTGTGTAATGCGTGATTTGTGAAGCATTCGGGTCAAAACCACTTCCGATATGTGATGGTCGCCACATCAAACGCATCGTTACATCTGAACCGCCTGTTACAGCTTCTTCGATGTACCAAGTCTTAGGAACAACATTGGTAGTGATGGCATTTCCAGAAGTACCATTTTGTAAAAACTGGTCTTGTACTCTGACACTGAAAATATCTACTGTTCCATCGTTCTTTAAGCGTGCTGGATTGAAGTGAATTTTTCCGACAGGGAAAATAACAAAGCTATTGCTTACTTTTCTTTTGAGAGCGCCTGTACCGTTGGTTTTGATATATCGGTCTTTATTGATATTAGAAAAAGTAGCGTTATCGCCCATGCTTAGATTGTAGTTCGTCAATTCTAGTTTGCCAGAAGTCAATGTCAGATTATGATTAACGGTTATATTTTGACTAAGCTTGGCATCGTTCGTGGATTTGTTGATTTCTAGTTTATAGAAAGTCGTGTTGGATGTTCCACCAATGCTACTATTAGCAGGCGTAGCATTCCCAGAAATTTCTACTTCTGAGTTACCTGCTTTGAATGAACCATCATTGACGAATTTGGTATTGTTTAAAATGACTTTGGTTGAACCACTACTGGAAATATTTACGTTTCCGCCTGTGATATGTAGTTTTGCGTTTTGAGCGGTTAACCCGATTGTATTTAATACCTAATGACTGTTTTTGTAAAAACCACCATCCCAAATAAATGAGATGGTGATGATAATTGCGAATACTCATAGGAGTATTGAAAAATTCAAAATATTTTCCTAAAGGAATAAAATTACTACTAAGATTATTTCTGTACGATTATCTTTTTCTTTGTTTGACCTACTTTAACAAAATAAGTACCTGCTGGTAAGCTTGATACTGGATACGGGCTGCTTGTTCCTTGTATTTGAAACTGCTGAACCATTTGCCCATTTACATTAAAAATCTGTACGATTTCACCTATTTCCATTCCTTCAATCACAATAAAGTCCGTTGCAGGATTTGGAAAAATTCGATACCTGTCTGCCGACGAGGCAGGTTCAATATTCATGATTCGATATTCGATATTCAAAATATCCGTGTATTCAAACGCACCATCAAAATCCACTTGGCGTAAGCGATAGTAATTAATACCATTGACAGGTCTTTTATGTAAGAAATCATAAAACTGAACTTCCGTAGTCGTTCCATTTCCTTCGACTTCTCCGATTTTTTCAAACTCAATCCCATTAGTTGACCATTCTACATCGAAATGAGAATTATTAATTTCTGTAGCTGTCTGCCAATCTAAGCGAACATTCTCTTCTTCTTTTTCAGCGTAGAAGTAAAGTAACTCTACAGGCAATACTGCACCACTTGATTTCACTCCAAAAGGAGAAAAGGAGGTAATATTATCTGCTTGACGATATTTGTGGTCGCTGCTATAAGAACCGTCCATCGTTGCTGTATTTGGAAAGCCTTGATCTTGCCAGACACCGTTAGTGTAGTGTATCACTTGCGACAAGTTCGGATCAAACCCAGTCCCAACATGAATAGGTCGCCAAATCAATCGCATACTGATATCAGAACCACCAACGACATCCTCTTCAATGAACCATGTACGAGGTACTACATTTTGCGTAATCGCTGTACCAGAAGTTCCATTCAGTAAAATTTCATCTTTCACTCTTACGCTAAAGTTATCGACTACGCCGTCATTTTTTAAGCGTACAGGATTAAACGTCATATTTCCAATAGGAAAAGCAGTCCATATATTTTCAACTTGACGAATGAGCTTTCCTGTGCCGTTGGTTTTGATATATCTGTCTTTGTTTTGTCCCGAAAAGCTTGCAGGATTACCCATTATCAAATCATGATTTCCAATAATGACCTTTCCAGATTGAAAAATCAATTGGGTATTAATGGTGATATTATTCCCTAACTCAATGTCGTTGGCAGCTTTGTTTACAACCAATTTATGAAAAGTGGTAGCGTTTGTTCCTCCGATATTACTTTGATTAGTTGTGCTATTTCCTGTAAGATGGACTTTCCCATTGGTAGCATTGAACGTACCATTATTTTTAAAAGAAGTATTTTTTAAACCTGTTTCGATAGCTACATTAGTCTTTTTCCGA
>CAYLSF010000435.1:0-6219 GCA_964385675.1 uncultured Saprospiraceae bacterium | reverse complement strand
TAGGCGTTTCGACAAATTGAGGGATAAAGTGGATAGATTTTGGGACTTGGAACTTTTGGAGTTGACTTTTCATATTTTGCATTAAATCCTTGATTTGTTGTGTATTCCATGGCTTGTCTTCAATTAATAATATAATTCGACTCCCCAATTTTTCATCTGCTTGAGCGGCTATAAAAAATCGTTTTGAAATTAGAGTTCCTAATACCTTTTCAACCTGCTCAGGATTCACTTTTATACCACCCGTGTTGATAATATTATCAAATCGCCCGAGCCATTCAAAAGATTTCGATGATTTTAAGTCAATGACATCATTGGTAATTACTTGCTCTGTAGCCACATGAGGAGCGTCAATGACCAAACAACCTCGTTCATCCTTTGAAAATTGAACACCTTCTAACGCTTGATAAACTTCCGATTGATGAACTCCATTCAACGGTTTAATTGCAATATGTGTAATGGTTTCTGTCATTCCATAAGTGGCATAACAAGCCGTTTTAATAGTTTGTAATCGCTTTCGCAAGGCAGTATCTACCACTCCCCCACCGATAATCACCGTTTGAATTTGATTGAATAGAGTTCGATGTTTATCCAAAGAATGAATTACCTGTAAGGGAATCATAGCAGTAAAAGCTGGCGGAGTAAAAATATTCTCTAACGGATAACTTGATGGATTAACTGTTATTAAATTTAATCCCCATACAAAACTTCGCACGACCATCATTTTTCCCGCAATATAATCACAAGGCAAACATAGTAGAGCCGTCATTCCTTTTTCAAATCCAAAATACTGCCCTGTCGCTTTTGCACTCGCTATCATTTTAGATTTTTCTAGTTCAATCAGTTTTGGTGTACCTGTTGAACCTGATGTTTTCACTTGAATGGTTGGTGTATCCTCTAGCCATTGTAAAATGAAAGAGAATAGGCTTTTTTGCCATGTTGAGGTGGTTGGATTGTTTAGTTTTTGATTGGCTAGATTTTGTAGTTTAGGTTTGTCGTAGGTTTGATTATTGAGTGTTAGTGTTGTGTAAGTTTGATGTTGTTCCATTAAAATTTTCTTTTTATAAAAGCACTAATTTACATGAATATACATTAAGGAGTAGAACATAATAAAACTTGGAATCCTCCCTCTTTTTATATAAATTTGATAGGTAAGGTATCAATAACAATTCAAATATAATCTAGTTTAAATTAGTATAAAAGTATAAATATGCCAGTTATAGATTTAAAGGCGGAGTTAAATTCAAATGATTTGTTGAAGGTCGTAAAACAACTGGATACAAATGAACTAGAATCCTTTATACATGATGTATTATTGATCAAAGCTCATCGAAAAAGCGTTCAAAAAGCAAAAAAAGAGGAAAATCTGCTAGCCATTATTAATCATCATTTTACAGAAGAAGAAGATAGTCGTTTTAAAGTATTAATCGCTAAACGAACTCAAAATGATATTTCAAAAGAAGAATTAAATGAATTAATAGACTGGACAAATTATAGTGAACAAATTGCAGCCGAACGAGCTAAAGCTTTGTATGAGTTATTCTTATTACGAAAAACTCAATAGACACCAAAAAATTACAACATAATATGTCTTGGGCTAAAAATTTAGTTACAAACCCCTACACTCATCCATATACTGATAAAGTATATTCTTTTAAAGAACTGGAACTTGAAATTTTGGATGATAAAGAAACAAAGGAATTTACACAATCTTTTCAAACTGAATCTCCACTTTATATATTAGAATTTTATAAAAATTTGGATGAAATTATTTTTATACAATCCCCCCCTGTTGCTAAATTTATTACTCCTCATGGAATTTGGATTATTAATGATCACAAAGAATTCGAAAGGTGTTTTACATCTATTGAAACCGTAGAAATGTGTTTAGATGAAGACAAACCTATAGAATTACTTATAGATTACCCATTCTCTATTAATGTTAAGACTACTATTTATCCTTATCAAATTTCTAATTCTAACACTACCTATAATAACTTAACAGTTGGCTATATTTTTTGGCAAGTAGCTTTAGCACATTATAAAATATGTGGAACAAATATTTGTGATAGAAACTTCAAATACAATGACTTAGCTTATTATCAATTAGGAAGTATTTCTTTTTATAAAAATAATAAAATATCTGTTGGTTTAAACTCATAATACACATGAAAAAAACATGGTGGAAAGAAGCCGTCATATATCAAATATATCCTCGTTCCTTTAAAGACAGCAATGGAGATGGAATTGGAGATTTAAGGGGGATTATTGAAAAACTGGATTACCTCAAAAGTTTGGGGGTAGATGTGATTTGGTTGAGTCCAATTTATCAATCACCAAATGATGATAATGGTTATGATATTAGTGACTATTACAACATTATGTCGGAGTTTGGGACAATGGCGGACTTTGATGAACTCCTAGAAGGTATGCACCAAAGAGGAATTCGATTACTTATGGATTTGGTGGTCAATCATACTTCTGATGAGCATCATTGGTTTCAAGAATCTCGGAAATCAAAAGATAATCCTTATCGGGATTATTACCATTGGAAACCGCCTGTTGATGGTGGTGAGCCTAATAATTGGCTATCTTTCTTTAGTGGAAGTGCTTGGCAATATGATGAGACGACAGGTGAATATTTCCTACACCTATTTTCTAAAAAACAACCCGACCTCAATTGGGAAAACCCTAAAGTTCGAGAAGAAGTCTATCAACTTATGCGATTTTGGTTGGATAAGGGCGTAGATGGTTTCCGAATGGATGTGATACCTTTTATTTCTAAGCGATTGGATTTTCCTGATATTGATGTCAATGATTTTGGAAAAGCGATTGTAGAAGTCTATGCAAATGGCCCTAGAGTCCATGAGTTTTTACATGAAATGAATCAAGAAACGTTGAGTCGTTATGATGCCATGAGTGTGGGAGAAGGCATTGGCGTAACGCCTGAAACGGCTAACCTATATGTAGGGGAAGACCGAGAGGAACTAAACATGGTATTTCATTTTGGACACATGTTTTTGGGACAGGGTTCTGGTGGTCGTTTTGATATTACCCCGTGGAAATTATCCGAATTTAAAGATATTTTCACGTCTTGGTACGATGCTTTGGGCGATAAAGGTTGGGTGAATATTTATTTAGATAACCATGATTTTTCTCGGATGGTTTCTCGTTTTGGAGAAGATACGACCTATCGAGTCACTTCTGCAAAGATGTTGATGACCTTATTGATGACCTTACGAGGAACGCCTTGTATTTATCATGGTAGCGAAATTGGAATGACCAATGTAGCTTTTCCTTCTTTTGAGGATTATCGTGATATTGAAATCAAAAATGCTTACGCAGAGGCTGTTGAAAATGGTGATGACTTAGAGCGACTTCTACATATTGTTCATGAAAATGGTCGAGATAATGCCCGTACACCGATTCAATGGAATAGCTCGGATTATGCTGGATTTTCTAGCGTACAGCCGTGGATAAATGTAAATCCAAATTATCAAACTATCAATGTAGAACAAGCAGAAGCTGATCCAGATTCTATTTTACATTTTTATAGAAAAGCCATTCAATTCCGAAAAGATAATTTGACGATGGTCTATGGTGAATATCAAGATCTAGAACCACAAAATGAGGAATTGTATATTTATAAACGTTGGGATACTGACCATCAATTTCTGGTAGTGTTGAATTTTACGAGTAAGGTACAAGCTATTGATTTTTCAAAATATGGCGATATAGATATGGTCGTCTTATCCAATTATGATACTGAACAAAAAGCCTTACAGCCGTGGGAAGGGCGAGTTTATTTGTTGAAATAATGAAAATAAGAAAGCCACAGATTTACACAAATCACACGGAATATTATCTGAGTAATCTATGCAAATCTGTGGCGAATTCAGTCAATTACATGCACCTAAACCTAATCGTCATTCGCTCTTCTCAAATTCATCAATTAGCAGAATTTTATCAGTCACTCGGTCTTTCGTTTGACTATCATCAACATGGAAAAGGAGCTTTACATTATGCCGCTCAAATCGGTGAATTGACTTTTGAAATTTATCCTCTGTTAAAAAATCAAACCAGAGCAGATAGTTCTTTACGGCTAGGTTTTCAAGTTGAAAATTTGGATAAATTAATCCAAATCCTTCAAGATAAAAATATTACCATTACACAATTGCCCAAGCAACAACCTTGGGGTTATGCTGCCGTGATTAAAGATTTGGATGGTCGTAAGATTGAATTGGTAGAGGGTTAGCTATTAAAAGTAGTAAGTAGATTGACTTATTGGTAAGGATAAGTCAATCTACTCGTCATATTGTTATTCGCCGAATATAAGCTTATCTTTTGCTACGATTTGCCATCGGTTCTGCCGATATTGATAAAATCGCTTGGCAAAAGCAGTAATAATACTAGTCAATTGACCGCCATAAATAACGATTTCATCAGTATAAATAGTTGCATTCTGCTCGGTTGGAACTAATTGAATTTTGTGATCCCAAACTTTTGCACCTTTATCCCACTCTCTAGTTTGGATGACATATTCTTCATCTGAAATCGTTTCAAAATAAAGATGTCGCATACCTCCAAATGGTATAAATCCGAAAACCTTAGTGCGAGTAGATGCAGTATCGTTTGCAATCCAATATTTAGGAAATGCTCCGCCTGTGGGTTTCATTTTTGCAAATCCTTTTGTAACAAAAAGTAATAAATCGGAAGTTTTTACATTATTCCATACACTATCAATGTGCATTGGAATAGTTGAGGTGACAACCAATTTTTTAGCTTTTACAGATTTACCTTTGTAATTAATGGTAACATCATCAATTTTTACAGTAGAAATATTATGCTGTGCATTCAAACCTAAACCAGCAATCATTAAACATAAAACTGTTTGTATTTTCATTATTTTTAAATTTTGATTGAAAAATTAGAATAATACAAACTTCGGTGAATAACAGAATGAAGTCATTGATTTGAATCAAGAACACACAAACTTATTTATCCATGTGACCACAGATCTAAATCATTCTCATACAGGGAATTTAATTGATGTCCTTTTTTCATTAAACGCCTTTTAACTCGACTTAAAGTTTCGGGTGTCATATTTAAATAAGATGCCACCATATATTGAGGTATTCTTTGCAAGAGTGTTGGATTTTCTTTAATAAATATTCCTACTCTTGTATCATAATCATCATGCAATAGCCGACCTGCCCTAGAAACTGCTAAAAGATAAGCTGACTCCGCAAAAAGTCGCCCTATGCGTTCCCAATTTTTAGAATTATCAAATAATTTATTGAGGTTACCACGATTGATACTATAAACAACAGCATCTTCTAAAGCTTGAATAGGTCTTATAGAAACACTCTGGGTTAAATAGCCATAGTAATCCGTCATAAACTGGTTTTCTGAGAAAAAGAGCATATTCTTCTCCTCTCCATCTATTTGATAAAAAAGTCGAAATAGACCCTCACTAATAAATGATACTTTATTGATATACTGACCTTCTTGCAAGTAATATTCCCCTTTTTTTATCCTTTCTTCGTAAAATAGGTGTTGGACTTGTTCTAAATCTCCACGAGAGAAAGCGTAAGTCTCCTTCAAATATGCTTCAAGTTTCATTCAGTTAGTGCTTTAAAAGTGCGTTTTAAAAGCTGCTAAATACAGTTAGAGTTTATTTAGAAAAGCAACAGTATAATTAAAATAAGGGTTTTCTTATAAAAACTCAGAGTAATCAAAATACGCATTTTTTGAATCACAAAGAAACAAAGAACACAGAGGCTATCTACAAAAAAGTGATACTTTGGTTAAAGTAACATTCCTTTGTATACTTTCTTTGTGACCTTTTGTGTCTTTGTGGTTCAAAATATTTTTTATAAGAAAACCCTTTAATTAAAATAGGATTGTAATAGTTGAAACAAAATTTAGGACGGTTTAATCTTTTTTCTATTAAAATTGCCCTTTAAATACAGTTGATAAAGGTGATAAGCATGTATTAAAGCAGCAATACTACAACCAATAATAAAAGGAGATGCATCTAGTAAAATACCGTATAAAATATAGAGCATGTTTGCGATTAAAGAGAATAATCGTAAACGCCCCACATCTTTCATCATCATTGAAATCAAGTTTAGCACTAATGCACCATATCCAATGAAATGTATCATAGTGATTTATACATTATTTTCTCGGTTCTATTCAAAACAGCCATCTGAGGAGGTG
>CAYLSF010000434.1:0-6231 GCA_964385675.1 uncultured Saprospiraceae bacterium | reverse complement strand
AGAACAAGCCTTATTTCAGATTCCTTTTGAAGTTTTACTAGCTTCAAATGAAAAAAAATCATTTAAAGATTTAAATTATTTATTGCACACTTACACAGTAAACTATCACTATTCCGCCACAACTTATTTTTTATTAAAAGATAAACCAACGGTTACGGACAATTCAATTCTTGCTTTTGCTCCAGTTTTTAGTAATAATACGTCACTTAAAACAGCAAGTCGTTCTTTTGATTTCTTAGCAGATAGTCTTTATCGTGGAATTGAGTCCGATAAATTCACGCCAATTCCTAATTCTAAAAATGAAGTGCAATCGATTTTTACAATTTTAGATAATCCTTCAAAAAGTAAAATTTTATTAGAGGATAACGCTACTAAGTTTGCTTTAATAAAAGCTATAAAACAGCAATCTTTCCAATTTATTCATATTGCAACACATGGGTTCGTAAATTTTGAAATACCTAAATTCTCTTCTTTGGCCTGTTATTCAAATTCTTCCAATGATTCTAAAGATGACCTACTATTCGTCAATGAAATTCAGATGGAAGTCGTCAATGCTGATCTAGTGGTATTAAGTAGCTGCGAAAGTGGCATTGGCAGAATAACCAAAGGAGATGGATTAAGGGCTCTAAATCAAAGTTTCCTATTTTCAGGAGCTAAAAATGTCCTATTCTCTCTTTGGAAGGTCAATGATAAATATACGAGTGACTTAATGATCAATTTTTACAAAAACTACACACAAAACCTTAATTATGCTCAAGCCCTTAGACAGGCTAAATTACAATTGTTAGCAAAGAATCCTTTACCTCAATATTGGGCGAGTTTTGTGTTGATTGGTCATTAGAAAAATAAATAATTATGATATTTTTCTAATAAATCGTGTGACGTTACATTGAGTCAACAGATAAAGGAGTTGTAATTCGTTATTTTATAAAATAATATATTCAAAACAAAATTTTATTTTTCACAATCAGTACTTATCCCAAAGTAAAAGATACTCCTCTTTGGGTATGTTCTATTTAAAATTAGTATTTCATGAATCAGTATGTAAAACCTGTTACAGATCCAGTAACTAATCCACCAAAAATTAAGCGTTCTAAATTAAAACCGAAAGGAATAAATCCAATACTACTAAAGAAGTTTGGAATTAACTTAGAGGAAAATGATCAAGAGGGAACACCTAATGATATTATTTTTGATTTCAATACCATTGATGAAAGTGTACAACAAGAAATAGAAGATGGTAAAATTACAGTAGTTGCTTTTGCAAGCAATTCAAAGGAAGGTCGAATAGTAAACTTCCACCATAGCGTAGCTTGGAACTTACTTGAAGTTAATGAACAATTTATCTTCCCTTTTTGCTCAGGGTATAAAAGATGGCTGAGTTTTCCTCAACAACCTGAAGGTTCAGATGAAATAATAGGTATGATAGATGGTGTAAAGAATGGCACAGATAATGAACAAATTTTCTTTGGGGTAGAATATGATCTAAGATGGTCTGACAAGAATGATTCAAATAATTCACCTGAAGAAAGTACAATTGATGAAAACACACTATTAATCAACAATCATTTAGACGGAAATCAAGGAGCAATTAGAAGTATATCTATTTTAAAAAATAATAATCCATTATTTCGTATTATAAATTTAGCTCCTTCTGAAACTGCTCAATTTTCATTCAATCATAACTTATATTTTGGTATTACAAAACAGTTAGTTAGAGAAGGAAAAACAATGATTAGAAAGGTACAGTTTGAAGAATTAGCTAATTTAGAAAATTATTTCAAAGTACCAATTCGGTATAAATCTGTTGAGGATGACAATACTGATAGAATTATTGTTCAATTAACAAAAGATTCAGAAAATAAATACAAATTTTCTTGGAGTAAACCGTTGTTCTAAAACTCTAATATTTGATTATGAATAGATAAATTTATAAGTAAGGAAGTAGCCTTTATTTTAGAAAAGGCTACTTCATAATCTCTCCTTGGAATTATTTAATTATAACTCCTAAGCTTTTTTCATCACCATCCCCAATAAATGCTCCAAAATCGGATTCCGATTGCCCCGATTCCAGCAAATAGAAAGCGTTGCTCGTTGCGGAATGTTTTTTAATTCAATAAACTTGACATTCATATTATAGCCGATTTGAAGAGATTTGGGGACTATCGCAATTCCAAAATTATTTTCTACCAATTTATAAATCGTATTCGCATGTACCGTAGAGTGTGAGATATTGGGCGAAAAGCCATTATCTTCAAAAATACTCATAATACGGGCATGATAAGCTGCACTATAAACTTTATCAAATAGAATAAAAGCATCCGCTTTCAGTTGAGCGAGATTTTTAAACTTATCTGCGGTCATCCAATGATTTTTGGGTAAAATCAAGGTAAAGGTTTCTTTCCATAACGCTCGAATCTCTAAAGGTTGTGGCACTTCATATAATCGGACAAATCCCACATCAATCGTCTGCGAAAGCAAAGCTGCTATCTGTTTATTATTGTCCAATTCTTCTAAACCAAATCGAATATTGGGATATTGTCGATTAAATCGAATTAAAAGATTTGGAATAACCTCCTGCATAGCCGAACCTACATATCCCAATTTTATCATTCCTTCCTTTCCTTCGTTCAACAATCGAGCGTGTTCTACGATATTATCCAAGGTTTTTAAAGAAGCTGCCAATTCTTGTTTCATATACTGCCCTGCCTCGGTTAACGTCACTCGTTTACTACTTCTATCAAATAATGGAAAACCCAACAACGTTTCCATCTGCCGAATTTGCCGACTCAAGCCTGGTTGAGAAATATATAACTTTTCAGAAGCCTTTCTAAAGTGTAACTCTTCTGCCAACATCAAAAAATAACGATAATGCCTCAATTCTATTTGATTACTCATAGTTATCAATACTTAATAAATGTGAATTGTTAGTTATCAAAAGTAACAATACTTTTGTAAAAATCTGAGTAATTAACGCTTTAACTGCAAGACTCCAACTTTAATTTTGAACCTATCTACTAACAGGTAGGCAAGCAATTTTAAACGAGCTTGCAGTTAAATTTTTTATCCTACTTTTTTTAACCAACTCCACCATCTACTTATGTTCAATTATGGAAAAGACCACCTCACAGTTGGTAAAGCCTTAAAGATTCTCAGAGGTAAATTAGAAACAACTATTGATGCAGAAACAAAGACTAAAATCCAAGCATCTCATGATGCTGTTTTAGCGATTGCAAATGACGATAAAGCCGTTTATGGTATCAATACAGGTTTTGGCCCTTTGTGCAATACGAAAATTTCAAAAGATAAAACCACCGAGCTTCAACGAAAATTATTACTCAGTCATAGTGTAGGTGTTGGTGAACCTGTCTCCAAAGACTTATCTAAATTGATGTTAATTCTTAAAATACATTCTTTAGCAAGAGGGTTTTCAGGTATTTCGATGACGGTTTTAAAACGAATGTTATGGCATATTGAGCAAGATATAATTCCTGTCGTTCCTAAACAGGGTTCTGTAGGTGCATCAGGAGATTTAGCCCCCTTGTCGCATTTAGCTCTACCGCTAATTGGAGAAGGAGCAGTTTTTTACAATAATCAAATTTGCCCCACAGCAGAAGTCTTACAACAACTAAACATTCAACCTCTAAACCTCCATCCTAAGGCAGGACTCGCTTTAATTAACGGCACTCAATTCATTGCAACACATGCAGTTATGGTGGTGGATAGTTTACACAATTGTTTATCTCATGCCGACCTAGCTGCGGCTTTAATGATAGAGGGGTTATTGGGTTCTAAAATGCCTTTTGATACTTCACTGCATTTAACTCGCCCTTATAAGGGAAACATCCATGTAGCCCAACGCATTCACTACTTTTTAACCGATTCTAAAATTATGGAATCGCATAAAGATTGCAATAAAGTACAAGATCCATATTCCCTCCGATGTGTACCGCAAGTGCATGGTGCTTCTCGAAATGCTTGGCTACATTTGAAAGAATTGGTAGAAGTAGAAATTAATTCCGTAACGGATAATCCTGTGGTCTTTTCAAAAGATATGACCATTAGTGGAGGAAATTTTCATGGACAACCGTTAGCTTTACCTTTGGATTATGCTTGTTTAGCAGCGGCTGAATTGGGAAGTATTTCAGATAGGCGATCTTACTTATCCTTAGAAGGTAAAGTAGAAAACACACCTAAATTATTGATGCATAATACAGGCCTCAATTCAGGTTTTATGATTTTGCAATACACCTCAGCAGCATTAGCTAGCGAAAATAAAGGTTTATGTTTTCCATCAAGCGCGGATAGTATTCCGACTTCCTTAGGTCAAGAAGACCATGTAAGTATGGGGTCAATTGGTGGTAGAAAAGCCTTACAAGTTTGTGAAAATGTAATTAAAATCTTAGCTGTTGAATTAATTTGTGCAGCCCAAGCGATAGATTTTAAACGACCTTTAACCTCCAGTCCTGTTTTAGAGGAAATACATGCCACTATTCGGGAAGTCATTCCTTTTGCAGTAGAAGATCGTATTTTTTCAAAAGATATTAATACCGCTATTGAATTGATTAAAAGTCGAAAATTGAATAAAATTATAGCAAGTTTTTATCCTAAAATGGAGTTGACTAATTTTGATTTGTTTGAGGAATATTAGACAGGATTGAATCTCTATTTCAATTCTTCAAAAACATCCTCTAAGTTTTCGATAAATATTCTCAAACTCGGATGCTTTTCATATAGTTTTAGCAACTTCTTTCTTTTGCTAAAATCCCTTGAAATCTTATCGTAGTCTCTTGGTCGTTTGGCTTTTAGGTTGATTTTATTATTCTGCTGTTTCAATGCTTTTTGAAGTGTATCAATACAATTCAATAGTTTTTGTTGTTTAGCTGCCGTTAGATATATGGGCAATAGCCAACATTCAATGGCATGAACAGAAATGGCAAAGATGAACTGATCTTGATATTTTTTATAAATCGCTTCTCCCAAATAATCTGAAATAATTTTATCCTTAATAGTAGTCGTAAATGATTCAATTTTATGAAGTTCTTTATCTGATATTGGATCGATACCGAAAGGTTCTACACAAATATCGGTATCAATTTGCAAAATATAATAATCATTGAATCCACTCGCTAAAGCGTTTTGAAATTTAATGGATTGAATATAATTCAGAAATCGAGTCCAGCCGCCATACGTTTCCCCTTGATCGGGATGCACTGGATTAATGAGAATTTTATTTCCTTCAAGGTCATCAAAATAACCATGTAAAATATTATCCAACACCATTTGGTCGGTTTGTCCTTCAGAGATAATACCAAAACGAATAGGGTTATTCATTTAATTTTGAATTTTGAATGTGGGAATTTTGAATTATTTTAATTTTAAAAATGTGTTGGAATACCACCTAAATAACCTTCCATAAATGCTTCGGATAACTTCATGGCGTGACCATTTAAAGCCGTTTTAGGTTGTATGGGATTTAGTTTGGTGTGTCCTAGTTTATTTCGACGAGCGACAAACAAGCGTTGATTTTCATTATTCAAATCTAAGCCATCCAAAATAGCTGGATTATGCGTTGTAAAAATAACTTGCTTATTGTGCTTTTCTGCGAGTTTAAATAATAAGGGCATTACTTTTCGACACAATTTTGGATTCAACGCATTTTCAATATTATCAATTGCAAAAAAAGAAGGCGTATCAGGACTGATAAATAAGGCAAAATAAAACATCAAATATAAAAATCCTTCATTAGCACTCCGTTGACTAAAGTAAGCTAAACTTTCATCTAAATAGCGATCCTTAATATGAATCGCTCGCTCTCCAAATAAACTCCCCTTAATTTCAAAGTCCTCAAACCAATCTATCAGTTGTAAGTTTTCTTTTAATTCTTCTAACGGCTCACCTTGCTCGGCAAACACACTTAATAAGCGAAATAAACCTTGTCCTTTGATGCCCAAAGGTTGAATTTGTCCTTCTTCGTAGAAATTGCGAAGGGCGGAGTTTTCTGGGCAGTAGATTAGGAAATTAAATTCTTTAAAAAAACTATCTTTGAAATTCCTTATTGTATCAGCAGTCCATCGAACTAATTGTTCTTGTGACAGTCCCTTTTTGATTTCTAAAAAATTATGATAGCCTTCTATTGAAATATTTAAAAAATCAATTAATTTTTTAAAACTAACATCTTCTTTTAAATTATCATTAAACATCATTTGAATAGTAAGTTCCTCGAATAAG
>CAYLSF010000433.1:0-6234 GCA_964385675.1 uncultured Saprospiraceae bacterium | reverse complement strand
AAAGTATTATGAAAAGAATATCTTTTATTTTATGTTGTTTTCTATTTAGTCTAGGGATTACAGCACAACCAACGATGAGTGTTCAATTTAGTACTCCTACGATTGTATCTGGAACAAATAATGCACCTGACACAATTGTATATTTAATGGAAGTGATGTCAACGACACTCAATAATTCTAATCCTGTTTTTGCCGATTTTTCGGGATATATTAATTATAATACAGGTGCTTTTGGTTCTTCGGTTGTAGCTAATAACGGCTTAACGATTACACCTTTAGGTGCTTTAACGGGACAATTTTCGGGTGCAGATAAATATACACTAAATGTAGTCGATAATACTTCCTCTCGTTTTGCGATTATTGCTACTACTAATTTTGGTGTATTCGCTCCTAGTGCTATGTTTCATGGAGAATTAACACCTACATTTTTACCAATTTTAGAGATAAAAATGGTTATTAATGATTGTACTCAACCCGCAGGGATTGATTTCGATTCTAGTTTGATGAATGGACAATCTTATTACCAATCTGGTGCTAATGCTCCTTTACCTTTTCAAAATCCAAATATCTATGCAAACAACTTATTAAATGTATCATTATGTGCTACCACAAATTGTAATGCAACTATCACAAGTACAACAACTATAACAGATGAAACCTGTAATGGAAATGATGGAAGTATTAGTCTAAGTTTAGCTGGCGGTGTTACTCCTTACACAGTGACATCAGTAAGTGGTTCAATTACAAATAGTAATGCATCAGATTATACTATCAGTGGTTTACAAGCAGGAACTCATACTATCAATATATTAGATGCAAACGGCTGTACAGATTCTGTAACCGTAGGCGTAGGAAGTAGTACACCTCCTAGTACAACGCTTGTAAATGCACCAACGATAATTGCACCGAATACACCAACTGTTTTTAGCGTGGTGAATAATACTGGAAATACTTATAACTGGACAGTTAGCAATGGAACAATACAACCTACAGGACATCAAGCAACGGTTAGTTTTCCGAGTACAGGGACACAAACGATCACGGTAATAGAAACGGATAATACAACAGGTTGCTCTGATACGACTCTTATAACAGTAAATGTTACCATCATTGCTTTTCCTGTAAACCTTACCGTAACGGGAGGCTGTAATGAAATGCATTTATCTTGGGTGGATGATCCTAGTATTTCTATATTATATATTGAGCGAAGCGATGATAATGGAACTACTTGGAATCTTACTGTTGGGAATGTTTTGATGTCCACAGGTAGTTTTACTGATTTATATCCAATTGCTGCTGGGGTCACGCCTTGTTATCGGCTCAAAGGACAATTGCAAACGGGGGGATTCACAGGCTATAGTTCTATGTTTTGTGGAACACTTTTACCGCCTGCACCGACTACGATTCCTAGTGCCGTTACCTTATTAACGCAGATAAATAGTATAGATTTAAGTTGGACATTATCAAATACAGCCGATATACAAGGTATTATCATAGAAGCTACAAACAATGGAATTTGGCAGCCTGTTGATACCATCTATGGTACAAATACATTGACTTATACACATACAGGGTTGACGCCTAACACGCAGTATTGTTATCGTATCGTCACCTTTAATGCTTGCGGACAGTCTGCTTACTCCAATATTAATGGAGATTGTGCGGTTACATTACCCGTAAGTTGTCCCGTGCCGAGTGGTTTAACTGCTACCTTACAAGGTACAAATCAAGCAGTTATCAATTGGCAAGACAACTGTAATTCTGAATTAGGGTATGTCTTGAATCGTAGAAATACGGCTACCAATACAATTATTACCTTTAATCTATCTGCTAATCAAACAACTTATATTGATAATACGTTGCCAATAGATAGTTGTTTTGAATATACGGTGCAAGCCATAGAAGCAACAAATACTTTATCCGCTGCATCAAACGGAAGCGGTGTGTGTACGCCCGCTACTTGTAGCTATGTATTACCTGATGTCACCATGACTTGTAGTGATAATTGTATATCAATTCCTGTAGTAGTAAATCATACTATTACAGATGGATTAGGATGGGATTTTAGACTAAATTTTGATGATAGTCAATATATTTTTAATGGTATCTCTGTCAATAATAGTTTAATCAATCCTGCTTTTGTTAGCCATAATACTTTTACCAATGCTGATGGTTCTGTTAATGTAGTGGTATATTTAAACTCCTCTGCTAATAATACAACTTTTAATGGTACAGGAAGTTTCTTTAGTTTGGATTTTTGCAAGGTTAATACCAACTACTCTCCGAATAACGATACTATTGCGATTAGTAACTTAATTGAAAGTTATACAAATGGAACCGTTGGTTATTGTGCTAATGAAAGTATCATTACGCAAGATAATAACACTCTTGTAACGGGGACATTATATACGTGGGGATTACTAGGACAGATTTTATTACCTTATAATCCAAACATTGCGGGGCAAATCCCAACTACTGTGATAGGGGCAAGTGATCCCTCTGGTACAAATTTATCACCTGTGGCTACCGTACCTAATACAAATGCTGAATTTCAACATGATATTACGAATGGTAAATATATCAAAATCACAAGAGATATACCAAATACGACCTTAGTAATGGATTTTATAAATGGTTTTGATGCTTTATATGCACAGCATTTATCTCTTGGACAACCTACCATTGGTATTACGGGGGTAATACCCACATTGAGACACGTATTTAGTGCTGATGTAAATCGAGATGGCGTTATTTCTGCTGGGGATGTTTCTTTGATCAATCAAAGAACAGTTATGACAAACCAAACCTTTCCGACAGGAGATGATGTCATATTTATTGATTCTATTACTTATGCTAGTTTGGATATCAATACCATCTATCCAAATGGAACAATCCCTTACTTCCCTAATTTTATAGAAGTTCCTTATGAAGTATTAGGGGTATGTACAACATATTTGGATGTACCTTACTATGGATTCTATTTGGGAGATGTAGATGGAAATTATTCTTTTGGGAATGGCTCTAGAAATGGTTCTAATGATGCTTTAATGATGGATTTAACCGCTGCTACCTCTAATTTAGATACGTTGTATATTCCAATGTATATTATAAATAATACAGGTGTTTCTACTTATTCATTGGATTTTAATGGTATTATGGATACATCTAAATTAGCTTATCAAGGATTTAGTGTGCCGTCCTATGTCAACTTTAATGATAGATTATTAAATATTATCAATGGAAACCAATTGTTATTTACATCTTACAGTACGATGCCTTATACATCGACTGACGTAAGTAAACCTTTATTATATATGAAGTTTACAGTAAAGAATACTTCAATAAATGTAATTGATGAAAATGATTTTCAAAACTTTATTGCTTATAAAAATGGAGATAGTATAAGTGTCATGGTAATAGGCGATGCAGGTATTGTGGATACAGATAAACAAATTGCACGAGATTTAAATATTTATCCCAATCCAGTAACGAATACTTTAGCAATTGATTATCAGTCACATATTGGTAAAGTAAAAACAATTGAATTATACGATATAATGGGGCAACATTTCCAATCTTTACCGATAGAACAAGATGGAATTACACGAGTTAATATGTATTACCTCCCTAGCGGTATGTATATTGTACGAATTAATAATTCTATCTACAAAAAAATCATAAAAATAGATTAGAATTGAATCTAGTGATTTTCAATTAAGCGTGACATCATTTATAAGGTGTTACGCTTTTTTGTTTAAAGAACAACTAGTATTATTGTTCTTATGTTCCATCATCTTTAATAAAGAAACCATGAAAATACTAAACACCACTCAAATCAAGTCACTAGATAAACAAACCATTAAAGAGCAAAACTTAGCATCTACAGAACTCATGGAACGAGCTTCTAAGGTTTTTGTGAAATGGTTTATTAGTCAGTATAGCAATCAACATAAAATAACTATTTTTTGTGGAATAGGCGATAATGGTGGAGATGGATTAGCAGTTGCTCGATTATTGTATGATCTAGACTATGAGGTGGAAGTATTTGTTATTCGATTTAGCGAAAAAACTTCAAAAGATTTTAAGATTAATTATAATCGCTTGGAATATTTAGGGGTTTCAATAGGTAATATTAGAAAAGGGGAAGAATTACCTAAATTTAATACCAATTCAATTACTATTGATGCCATTTTAGGTTCAGGATTATCTCGTCCTGTGACGGGGTGGTTAGCAGGGATAATTAAGGAAATTAATGATCAAGCCTCTAAAATAATTTCGATAGACATCGCTTCAGGCGTTTTTGCGGATCAGTTTACTGCAACTACGAGTATTTTGCCGCTACAAACGTTTTGCTTTGAATTACCTAAATTAGCTTTTCTCTTTCCAAGTAATCAGAATAGGGTAGGGGAGTGGTATATTGATAGTATTCAATCATCTATTAATGGAATTGAATCGGCTCAAACGTCTTTTTATTATATTACACCATCCATGGTTAAAAGAATTTATCGACCTAGAGCTAAATTTGCTCATAAAGGTACTTTTGGTCATACAGCTTTAATTGTTGGGAGTTATGGAATGATAGGAGCGGGGTTGTTAGCGGCTAAAGCAGCCTTAAGGACAGGTGCAGGATTAGTGTCTGCCCATATACCAAATTGTGGTTATCAAATTGCACAAACGGCGATTCCAGAATTGATGGTACAGTTGGATGATAATGAATGGTATTTTACGGGATTTAATTTTAATAAAACATATTATTCGATAGGAATAGGTTGCGGCTTAGGGCAGCACATAGAAACGCAAAAAGGATTAAAAAAACTATTGGAACAAGCTAAACAGCCTTTAGTAATAGATGCCGATGCCTTGAATATTATTGCTAAAAATAATTGGTTGAACCTAATTCCTAAAAATTCTATTTTAACCCCTCATGTTAAGGAATTTGAACGACTTTTTGGGCAGACATCGAACGATTTTGAGCGAAATCAAGTTCAACGACTAGCAGCACAAGAGCATGAAATTTATATTATTTTAAAAGGTGCTCATACTGCTATTGCATGTCCTGATGGAAATTGTTATTTTAATTCGACGGGGAATGCAGGTATGGCAACAGCAGGTAGTGGAGATGTTTTAACAGGTATTTTGACAAGCTTTTTAGGGCAAGGCTATAATGCTAAAGAAACATGTTTATTAGGGGTATATTTGCATGGATTAGCAGGGGATTTAGCTATACAAACCATCGCTAAAGAAGCCTTAATTGCTAGTGATATTATTGCATATATTAGTGTTGCGTTTAAAGATATTTCTAATTTTAAACTAGTTCCTCTTCGTACCTAATCTATTAATTAAATCATCAAAAAAATGGCAAAAAAGAAAAACATTGTAGTATTGACAGGAGCCGGTATTAGTGCAGAATCGGGTATTCAGACATTTAGAGATGCTGGAGGTTTGTGGGAAGGCTATGACGTACAAGAAGTCGCTTCCCCCGAGGGGTGGCGTCGAAATAGGGCTTTAGTTCTTGACTTTTACAACCAAAGACGGCGACAATTATTGACTGTAAAATGCAATGAAGCTCACAAAGCATTGGTAGATTTGGAGTCACAATATGAGGTGTGTATCATCACTCAAAATATTGATAACTTACATGAGCAAGCAGGGAGTAAACGCGTTGTTCATTTACATGGTGAGTTACTGAAAGCTCGTTCTACCACAGATACATCCTTAATTTATGATTGGACAAAGGATATAAATGTAGGGGACAAATGCGAAAAAGGAGGTCAACTCCGCCCACATATTGTATGGTTTGGAGAAGACGTTCCGATGATTGCAACCGCTGCTGCACTCACCAGCATTGCAGATATTCTAATTATTATAGGAACATCTATGCAAGTGTATCCTGCTGCAGGATTGGTACATTACGCTCAACCTCGCACACCAATCTACTTCATTGATCCGAAACCTTCGATCAATGAAAATGATTATTATGATTTAACCGTTGTAGCTGAAAAAGCTACTGTAGGTGTGAGAAAAGTAGTGGATAAGTTGCTTACTAATACTTAGTCATTGTCAGACTTACAAGAAGGCATTTCACTATTGGAATAAAGTTGATTTAGCTTTCTTAAATTTTTTAATAAGGCATCTTCTGGCTTAGGTGCTAAAGCATTGATGATGTCTTTTTGAATGGCTACTTCTTCTGCTAATTTAGCATCTTGCATCATAGCGGATTCAAAATGTGTTAGG
>CAYLSF010000432.1:0-6236 GCA_964385675.1 uncultured Saprospiraceae bacterium | reverse complement strand
AGGCATAAGCCACAGATATATGAGTGACACTATAAAAACAGAAACAGGAAAAACAGCAATCGACCAAGTCAATCTCTATCTCATAGAACAAGCCAAAAACCTTCTTTTAACTCCTAACGTTTCCATCTCCGAAACGGCATACAAACTAGGGTTTGAATATCCTCAATATTTTTCTCGAATATTTAAGAAAAAAGTAGGTATAAGTCCAAAACAATATATCGAAAATGTACAAATGAATTGAAAAACTACGTACAATCTAGTAGAGAGAAGTAACTAAAATTAGCATGAATTAGCCACTACAGCCCTTCATACCATGCCCCCTTACTTTAACCTAAGGAGAACTTTAATCTCCCTATAGTACTTTGCTATCCTCTTTTTGAAAGAAAATCGTAAATGATGACTTTTTCTTATTATCTTTAATATCGTCGTACTAGCGATAACTTGATTGGTCTTCACAGATACTCATTCAAGGCACATACAAAGACTAAAACGTCATCGTTGGCAAGAATCAGAATAAAAAACAAAAGGTTTGAGATTTAGATATGAGCAATAAAATCCAATTGGATAGGTACAATAAGCTGCTTTCTTACTTGAATAATAATTTTAAAGAAGATATCAACATTGAAAAAGTAGAAGCAATATGTCATTATTCGTATCGTAATATCAACCGAATATTCGAAGCATTACACCATGAAACCATCGGGAAGTATGTCAAACGGCTTCGTTTGGAGAAAGCTGCACAATATCTAAAATACTCTAAAATTAAGGTTTCTGACATTGCTTATGAGGTAGGATTTAAAGATAGGGCAGCTTTTAGTAAAGCATTCAAAAAGAAATACAATTATGCTCCTTCTGCTTTTCGAGAAAGTAGCGAAACACTTCGGCAAATAGCAGAACAATCTATACTTCAGGAAGAAGATACAAACCGACAAAAGCTTCAGTTTGAAATAGAGTACTTGCCTAACTTTGATTATTTATTTTTGGAATATCGTGGAGACTATGAAAATTATTCGGCTATCGAGATAGCTTCCGATAAGCTATATCAATACGCAAAAGATAATGACGTAATCAGCGACCGTTCCGTCTTTATGACGGAAATTATGGATGATAGTGATATTAGCGACAGTCTTCACCTTAGATATAATGTAGGCTTTATTTTAGAAAAGTCATTACAATTTGAGTTAGAGGGATTATATAGAACAAAAAAGCATAAGCGACAAAAATACGCCAAGTTTAGTCACAAAGGTACTTACCAAAGTCATTCTGATTATTATAATAAGATTTATGCCCTTTGGATGTTAGATGTTGCATTAGAATTGGCAGACCTACCTACTTTGGAGTTCTATCCAAATTCTGACCCAAATAGCCGTCCTGAAGAGATGCTTACAGAGATTTATATCCCTGTATTGTGAATGTCCAAAAATGACACATAACTCTTTTTGTTAGCCTTTACCTTTGCTAAAAGATTTATTAAACGATTATAAAAATTAGCAAATGGAAGAAATCGTAAAACAAATGGAGGATAATATAGGGCTGATTATCTACATAATAATTGGCTTTTCCTTACTGTTAGCTATCGTGGAGTTTTTTTATGAACTATACAAGAAAAAAATTAACAAACAGCGATTAGGCGAAATGTGGGCAAGTTTCGGTGTCTTTATTATTGCCCAACTTTTGGAAAAAACTTCCACTTTAATATTTATAGGTGCATTTTTCTTCATTGGTGAGTATATTCCTTGGCAAATCCCTGTGAATATTTGGACTACGCTATTATGTCTCCTCTTAGTTGATTTTATTTATTATTGGGAACACGTGATAGAGCATAAAGTAAGGATTTTGTGGACTTATCACAGTATCCATCACAGTTCACCCATTTACAATTATACCACTGCTTTACGGGTTTCGTTCATTGACGGATTTATCACTTGGATATTTTATCTGCCACTCGTCTTCATAGGTTTTCATCCTTATATCGTATTTCTTTGCTTTTTCTTAGTGTTGATGTATCAGTTTTGGCTACATACAGAAATCATTGGTAAATTAGGTTGGTTCGAAAAAATATTCATGACACCATCCCAGCATCGAGTCCATCACGGCTCTGATGAAATGTATCTTGATAAAAACTTTGGAGCTTTGTTATCTATTTGGGACAGAATATTTGGTACTTATCAAGAGGAAATACATAAGCCTACCTACGGAATAACCAAACCCATCAACACCATCAATCCTATTATGGTACATCTGGTAGAATATATTGATATATTTAGAGATTTGCGAAAAGCAAAAAGCATAAAGGAAGTATGGAATTATTTAACAAAGCCACCGGGTTGGAAGCCTCAAAAATAAATAGGAATGAAAAATTTAAAAATCATATTTTCTACCGTCTTTCTAGTAATTATTTTCACTCATGCAAAAGCACAATCCAGTAGTTCATTAATCGGACAATGGAAAACCACTTATGAAGTAGAAGGTGAAAAAATACACGTGAATTATCAATTCAAAAATATCAATGGCAAATTACTTTGCCGTACCTTATCGTTAAAAGATGATAAAGGAAATGAAAAAGCCTATAATGCTATTGTGATGTCGGATATACAATTAAAAAATGGTAATGGAAAAGCAAAGTATATTCTCAAATACGAAGGAGAAACCTACGAGGTAATCGCTACTTTGAAATTGATAAAATTGAACACTTTGGAGGTAAGTTATTCTTATTATGGATATTCCGATACCGAAGTTTGGAAAAGAGTTGATTAAAAATGGAAATACAACCTATTTTAAAAAAGCACCAACTCCAATTCAGTTTCACACTATTATTAATTTTGTTAGAAGCTATTTTAGCTATTTTATTCCCTTTGTTCATTGGCTATGCCATTGATAGTGCTATTAGCGGAAGTCACCAGGGAGTTATTCATTTAGGATTATTAGGTTTGGCAGCCCTTATAGTTGGTGTGGGAAGAAGGATATTTGATTCTCGTTTTTATGCCAAGGTTTATCAAAGCATTGGTTTAAATACTATTTCAAATATAGAAGGCAATGTTGCTTCGACAAAATCAGCCCGTTTGGGCATGGTAAGAGAATTAGTTGAGTTCTTAGAAAATTCTTTACCAGAATTAATTAGTAATGTCATCGGACTAATTGGTGTAATAGGCATTATTGCGACACTAAACGTAAATGTGTTCTACGGTAGCTTACTGATTATATTTATTGTTTTTATAATTTATTGGATGACGAGTGCAAAAACAATCCGATTAAACAAATCATCAAATGACGAATTTGAAAAACAAGTAGATATCATTTCAAAAAATGATGAAAATGAGTTGAGCCTTCATCTAAAAGAAATGATGAAATGGAACATAAAACTATCCGACTTAGAAGCCATTAATTTCTCTATTTCTTGGCTGTTATTGATTGTATTTTTAGTTGCTTCTATCGTCATTTCCGTAAACGATGGCATTGTAAAGTACGGTACTTTATTTTCGTTAATCATGTATGTTTTTCAATATATAGAAAATGTGGTCAACCTACCTTTGTTTTATCAAAACTGGTTGCGATTAAAAGAAATAAAAGAAAGATTACAATAGGTTTAAAACAAAAAAGATTACTGCCAAATCGAGTAGGAAGAAGGGCTTTCTTATAAAAATGAAATTACATTGATTGAACCCTAGAACCTGTCTGCCGACAGGTTCTGCTGTTCAAAGATTCAAAATGATTTTTATAAGAAACCCCTTGAGCAGGGTTGCCAAAAGCCCGAAGCCGTTGCTTAGGGCGTTTCTATCCATCCCACCACTTGCTGTTCTTTTCGTTAAAAAAGTCTCCCAAACCTTTTTTACTCCGCACCACTTCGTTCATAATTTTATCCCTCTAAACCTATAAGGTTTTTGAAACCTTATAGGTTTAAGCGACTTGATTATGCTAGATTTTCATCGTAGTCGTCTCCCAATTTATAATTTTCATGAAATCGTATAAAGCCTTCTTTACCATCCAGTAATTTAAACACTTCCTTTTTATAATATCCTTCTTTACTCGAATCTAAAAAAGCGGCATAGGAAGTATGCTCCCAAGTTTCCAAGTTATCTGTAAATCCATGTAGAATAGGATTGTAATGAATATATCGAAGGGTATTCAAAAAATGGGGTTCGTCTATAATCAAAGGTCGTTTAAAATAATCTTCAAATAAGGCACTTCTTCGTTCGTATCGCTTATTGTATGATTTGGCGTAACTATTGAAAAAATTACTAAACTGCTGACTGATAAATTTATGGTAGTCAAATGTTGTCCAATCCACTGGTTTTTTGGGTTTTAGTTTTTTATAGTGAGCTTGGATATGATTTTCTGGTCGGACTTGAATTAAAAAATGAAAATGATTCGGCATTAGGCAATACGCATACATTGTGGTAATCGGCATGATATACTTTTTATATCTTTCTAAAAAGAACCGATAATTTTCTCGTTCTCGAAATAAGGGGGTATCTGCAATTGCATGATTTACACAATGATGGTATTGCAGGGGCAGTAATTGGGGACGATACTCTACCTTTTTTTCTTTCATATTTCGCTTGTATTATTAAACCTATAAGGTTTTGAAAACCTTATAGGTTTGGGTTATAACCGTTTTGTAAAGATACGAAATATCGAATATTTAGTTTTTTAGGGTAAATCAATTAATTCTCGCTTCGTTTAAACCTATAAGGTTTTTGAAACCTTATAGGTTTGGTTTCTTGACGATATTACTCCACCTCAAACAACACCTCTTCTACAAAAACTTCTCCATTAGCCGTTACGCCTTCTACGTGTAAAATAAATTCACCAACTACATCCGCATTTGTAAATTCAATAGTTGATTGTCCATTTTTATCGAAAGTTATAGTTGGATTCCAATAAACAATAGGTCGAAAATCTGGAATGCGAGCATCTGTTTTGGTATAATCAGGGGATTGAAAATCACGAGCAGGATATAAACCTTCTAATACAATAATGTTTCCGCCTTTTCGGATATTGGGCAGTACTTTTTTGCTTTTAGTTTTGATAGAAAAGACACCATACTTTCCTAAATAACCAAATTGCTTTAATAACGTTTCTTCTTTTACAAACAGCTCAACCGCTTCAATATCGGATAACGGAAGATTCAAAACACTTTGCTCATCATAGGTAATAAAACCATCAACTAAATACAGTGGAGCAACAGGAAAATATTTTTTATCCGTCAAATTAAGTAATCGCAGCGTTTTTTGTTTCTTCTTTGATTTCATCCTTACCGCATACGTAAAGACTTCATGTAAGAACTCTTCTAAATCTGCCATTGCAATATAATCAGCTAGAACGGCTGATTTATCAGGTTGTAACTGATTATCAATTGGAACAAGTTTTTCGGCATGAAAACTTTGAATACCAAATAATTGCTTAATCTTACTGCGTTTGCGATTAAGCTGTAAATAACTTTTAATATGTGAGGGGCGTTCTAAAGTTCTATTATCTGGCGTAGTCGGAATTAGCTTTGATAAGGTTTCTAATTTGACTGTTGGTTCTTGATTTTGCCAAGGATTAAGGTCATTAAATTGAAAAGTACGTAATCCATAAAAAGTGGGCATTTGTATTTCAAACCCTGTTTCTTTTTCACTTTTCACAAAATCCGTAAACTGTTCTTCATTCATAAAAATAGACAAGACCCCTACTTCTGATGGTTGTCCCGCATTAAATACTCGTCCTTTTAGGGTTAAGTCTTTTTGAGGCGTAAAGGTACTCTCCGATTTGGTTGATAGAGTTTGATATTTTTGGTGGTATGTTTCTAACTGACTTTTTCCATTTAACCCTTGATTGGCTTCATAAACTTTTATCGTTGCATTAGCCGTTGTTATACCTTGTAATTGTACCGTCGCTTTTACAGTTTCTCGCTTTCTAAATTTTGATTGATTTAATTGAATTTTAGCTGTGATATTTTTATCTGAGGAAAAGGATTGTCTTTCTGACTTTACACTCTCCTCTGTTTTATTACTCATTAATTCTGCTAATCCTTCATCTCCAATTTCACTATAAATTGGAATCTTCTTTTGAAAAACAGCTTCTTCGCCATAGTTCAAGTTCCAACGAGTAAAAGCCCTAAGCGTGTAATAGCCTTCCGTCCATGTTAGTGGAATGGTAAAGTCTCCATTGGCGGCTTTATTTTGAATCGCCAGCCTTTGATATTTAACGACGTCTCCTTTTGGATTTACAAGGTCAATATGTACAATCTGACT
>CAYLSF010000431.1:0-6241 GCA_964385675.1 uncultured Saprospiraceae bacterium | reverse complement strand
AATGAAGGTTCTTAATATTGCTTTAATATTTATACTGGGTCTTGTGTCATCATCTGAAACAACCCAAAGTCCATGGGATTTGAAAAAAAACAAGAATGGCGTAAAAGTTTATACAAGATATATCGAAGGCACGAATATCAAAGAGTTTAAAGTCATTGGAGAAATAGATGCCTCGGTTACGGCTGTAACAGCGGTTATTAAAGATTTTCAAAACTTTAAAAATTGGGTTCGTAATCTAAGTGTTACAAAAGTCTTAGGACGCCCCGAATCCGATACCGAAATCCGATACTTAGAAATTGATATGCCATGGCCAATTTCTAATCGAGATGCGATTACTCGTTCTTCTTTTACCTATAATCCTCTCAATAAATCAGTAAAAGTAAATATCACTTCAGCAGAAAATCATATCCCTGTGAAAGATGGCATCGTGAGAGTACGAGATTCTAAAGGCTATTATTTAATCAAGCCAAAGAAAAATGGTAAAGTAGAATTCACGTATCAGTTTTACTCCAACCCCGGCGGAAATATTCCTGCGTGGATTATTAATAGTACCTTGTCTAGTGTAGCGTATGGTACTATTACCAATTTAAGAAAAGAAGTGAAGAAGCCTGAATATCAGAATCGTACGTTTAGTTTTATGGAATAGAGTAGTTCTTTTCAAAAAGTTAATAAAGCTGTCATAATAATCTAGTTAAGGGGATAAATATAGCCCAAGCTAAAACTTATCCCCTCATGTTGAAAAGACTCTAATGTTTGATAAACATGTTCAGTCCATTCGTAAGAGTATCTTATATCTAATACAAAATCGTGGTCAGCAATTTTAAATCGTACATCAGCTCCAATAATTCCTTCATAATCAACAGCATCTTCATAATCATAAGACGAATTTATAAAATTAGAATAGGTTCTTGATGTGTTATCTTTTATAATGGCATCATAAGTGTACCCTATACTTGGTCCTATAAATACATCAATTCCAATTTTTTGATTTTGATAAATGTTATACATAAATAACATAGGAATATTGAGGGTATTAGCTGTTCTTCCCGTTCGAACTTCTTGATTTAAAACAGCAGAAAAATGAGTATTGTATCCTCCTTTTTGAATATAAGCTAGTTCGGGCTGGAAAGTCCATTTTTCTGATAGATCAAATCTTACAGGAACAGAAATACTAAGAAGTGGTTTGAAAGAGGCGGGTTCTCCAAATATTCTCATTTTACCTAGGTTAACTCCTCCTCTTAACCCTATTGAGGATTGGCCATTAGCAACAAAAATAACGCATGCAAATAAAATGGATAAAAGAAATTTTTTCATTAGAAGACTGGATTTGATTAAAAATGATTTTGAAATACTGAAATCACTAGTAAAACGATTTTGAGGTTAAAATGTAACAAGGAACTTAAAATAAAGTATCATTATTCTATCCGCTGAAAAATCTCCACACTAATAACCCCTTCATCTTCAGTACCCGTTTTTTCCATAATAAAAAACATCCCTTGCCCCAATAAATGCTCTAAAGTTAAAGGTTCGTTGAATTGAACGGCGGACGAATAGCTTTGTAACATCATACCAAAGCGTTTAAAAAATTCAGCTTGTTGATCGGTATTATAGCCACCTAATGTCCAAAAGGTTTCCGCTGCTTTTTGTACCCATACTGTGTCGTGCTGTTGCGTGTAATCGCCTTGTGGTAATAAAAATCGAAATTCTTGTGTAATATTTTCGCAGCCTGATTGTAAAAATTCAAGTTGTACTTGATTCGCAAGATTGGCTTTTTCAATAGAATTTTGCCCCTCTGCTTCAAAGCTATGATTGGATACATTCATCATGGTATCTGACAGAATCGGAACAGGCGTTCCTAATAAGCAATCTGATTCATCTGTTTTGGCGTCTGTATTATTGGAGTCACAATTTGTCAATAAAAGAATAGATATACCAATTAGCATCAATTTATACAATAAGTTCATTGAATACACATTTTCTGTTTTATAAAATTTCTTCGTCGTCTTTCTTCCAGTAAGGTTCTACAATACATAAAAACTCTAAGTCTGTATTTCCTGTGTTTTGAACATATTGCGTTGCATTTGGTGGAACTAAAACCACCGAACCAGCGGATAAAGGAGTCGATTCATCATTTATAAACAAAATGCCCTCGCCTTTTAGTATATAATAGAGTTCAGAACTTTTCAATTGATGCGGTAAAGAAGAAGTACCAACTTTTAAAATGGCCTGTGCTAAACTATAACCAATATCAATTGCGTCATTTGTAGGGTGAACGACTTCTTTTAGAATAGTGTGATCACTTGCTAGGAAGGCAGTAAGATTTTTAATATTTGTTTTAAACATTTATGTTTATTTAATTGAATCTTTCGATTTCTTAATTAAGGAAGTTTTCTAAAAAATCCTCAATATATTGGTCTAATTTATCTTTACCAATTTCTACTTCACTTTTTACTTTATAGTTATTTTTAAACATAACCTTCCTAAATTCTTGAGGAAGTTTTAACGCATAATGTTCAACATAATAGATGAATTCAGTTGTCCAAAAGAATTCACCATCTGTATAAATCTCAACAAAACCGATAAAATCGTTGGTAAAAATACAATGACACATTCCTCTTGCAGCAATAACGTGATGTCCTTCTTTTAAATAAGAGACTATATTAGGGGCTATAGGAGGATGTTTTTTAGGAGGTATAATTTTAAAATTATCCAATAGAGAGTCTTCTCCTAAACTATATTCTTTCCAAAACCCTAGTTGCTTATTCATTTGTACATTTATAAAATTAATGGTTAGCGACTAGTTTTAAACTAATCACCAACCACTAATCTCTACTTAATAACCTTCCTAACGATTGTCCCCTCATCAGTTGTTATTTTTACAAAATAAACGCCTTGAATTAAGCTTGTTGTTGGTAGGTTAACTTTATGATTACCAGAAGGTAAGGTTTGTTGTAGATTATCTCGTACCAATTGTCCAGATACATTAAAGAGCTGAATCGTTAGATTTTGTGTGTTTATTAGGCTGAAGTCTAAAATCAGTTGCTCATTAAACGGATTTGGATAAATTTGGAAAGTGTTAAATCCAATTTCCTGTGGTGTAGTGTTTACCGTCCATTGTGTAGAAAACAATAGGGTAGAAGTAAATCCACTAACCGAACTATCTTTACAAACGGCTTGTCCTTCTACTTCATACAACGTACCGCCACTTAAATTATCATAAAAATAACTCAATGCAGAGGTTGTGTCAATTTGCCAGTCCATACTATCCAAAGCTTTGAATCGTAAATCATAATGCGTTGCATCACCCACCAAATCCCAAATAATAGTGGCATCTAATTCATTAACCATTGTCGTATCCAAATTAGTTGGTACGGTACAATTACAAGCTGATAAGAATGCTGTAGTTGTAATCAAACTAGATGTACCGTTACAGTCCGCCTCTAGTTCAACTTCATAATCACTACAAGGTATTAAATTCATTAATTGTAAAGAGTCATTGGATGTGGAATCAGACATCCAACTCATTGAACCCACCGTGCGATAACGAACAATGTAGGTTGTTACACTTGTATCTGCGTCCCAAGTTAATAAAGCCCCTGTTTGAGAGATGTTAGAAGTCATTAGGTTATTGGGTATATTACAAATCCCTCCTGACGCTCCATCTATTATATTTACACAATAATCTTCCACCTCTCCAAAGTTGAAACTACCACAAGCTTGAGGAGCAGCGTTCCATCGCATACTTACCCTCATTCTAGTAGAACCTAAAGTAGCAGTCATAGGAATGGTAATATTACCCGTAGTTTGAGGAGCAGTCGTCGTAGAACCTGCATCAAAAACCATTTCACCTGTATCATTAAAGTCACCGTCTTGATTGTAATCAATCCATATTCTAAAGTATTCTCCAAATGCCTGCCCTGAATACGTTTGTGCTAAAGAAAAAGGATAAGTTTGTCCTCTCATCAATGAAGTAGAAATGTTGGTGAAATCTGCATAACCCGAAGGAGCGGCTTGAGAACTGTTATTAATCGTATTCAACGTTACATTTCCAATCCATTCATCAGATACACTATTTCCATTAGAAGAACAATAGGGTAAACTAGTACAAACCCCACATCCTGCACCGAATATAAAGGTATCACCAAATCCAGTAGATTGCCCCATACAGACGGTTTCAATTTCTACTTCATATTGTGTACAGGTTTGGAGATTGGTAAAGTCAAAAGTTGTCGTTGTGATATTTGAGAAATTAGCCCAGGTCATAGTGCCTAATGGACGAATTCTAATATTATAACTCATAGCTGCCAATACACTATTCCAACTTACGGTTGCTGTTGAATCCGTTATATTTGAAGCAACTACACCATCAGGAGGCGTACAACATCCATCCGTTTTAAAACTAAATGGAAATGAAAAATCACTTAAACTTGTATCACAATCCATTTGTACTTCAAAGACATAATCGGTACAAGGCATTAAACCTGTTAAATCATAACTCAAAATAGAATCAGTTAGCATTAAATTAGTCCATATTGTATCACTAGCTAATCGGTATCTTATATTGAATGTAGTCACCGTATCAACTAAAGCATCCCAATTTAGTGTAACACTCGTATCTATTAAATTTGTAACATTTAACGCAAAAGGAGGAAAACAATCATCAGAAGCAGGACAGAAATTTAATAACTCTTTTAACGCTCCATGCATATTGAGTCGTCCGCCCGTTACTGTAATATTTTGAAGGGAAGCATTTTGGTCAGTTCCATCCATAATAAATTGCTTCATGAGTCGAGCCGCAGAGTCAGGGTAGGCTTTTGCAATGTTGATTAAACTTGGACAGGGGGCAGAATACAATAATCCAATTGTACCAGCTACATGAGGTGTAGCACCTGATGTACCTCCAAACCCTCCATAACCTCCACCTAATTGTGGTGTTATTGTTCCTTCTCCAAATGCCCCTAAATCAATGGTTGTTGCACCATATCCTGCTTGAGTCACTTTTACATCATTATCATTCACATTTGTGACGGCAACCATATAATCACTAGGACAAGCAGTTGGTAAATCTCCGACTTGATCAATATTAAAATTGGCATTTGCTGTTGCTCCAGCATTTAAAATACCATAATAACCAAGTGTATCATAAAACTGACACCACAGAGGAGCACTAGCAGGTTGACCTTGATTGACACCCCATGAAGCATTTGTACTAACTACAAAAGCACCTTGTGTTCCTCCTGATTCATTATATTTTACTCTGGCTTCCAAAGGATAAGAATAAGCCGCTAATACATCCGCTTGATTGGTATTAAAGTCATTTTTGATAATCATGACCTTTACATTCCAGTTAACTCCTGTAACGCCATTATTATTATCTCCTTGAGCACCTACAATTCCTGCAACAGGTGTTCCATGACTACCCCCTGTAATATTATCAGAGTTTGTCACAATGCTCCAGCCTAGATAATCATCTACATAACCATTTCCATCATCATCAATATTGTTATTTGGAATTTCAGCGTGATTCACCCAAAGATTATCGCCAAAGTCCGAATGATTTAAGTCAATACCGTCATCTAAAACAGCTACTACAATCGTATCACCTAGAACAGTCAGTCCACCTGTTGTAATACTCCATGCTGAATCCGCATCCATATCCGCGCCTGCTGTTCCTCCACTTTGCCCTGTATTGATATACTGCCATTGTTGATTAAACTGTGGATCGTTTGGCGTAGTAGAACGCATGGTAATTTTATAATTATCTTGTACTTCTTCAATATCAGGATGAAAATATAGCACATCCAAAAAACGATTATGATTAATTACGTTATCATCAAAAGATAATAACCAAATTCGTAATCGGTTGGATACTTTTTTTTCAATTTTCAATTTTGTTGAGTGTCCTTCAAAGATTTGAAATTGTTGAATAACATTTTTAATATTTCCTTCATGTGTCGTTTGTATTAATACTTCACCATGAATGAAATTATCTTCCTCTGCTTGTCCGAACAAGCAAAAAGGACTTAGCAGCATTGCTAATAAAAATAGTTTAGGAAATGTCATAGTAGGAAAGTTTTATTTGTACGTTTATTGGATTTGTTTAGTGTGGCAAATGTAAGGAATTGAAAATTAAGAATTAAGATTAGGAATTAAGAAATGATGAGGTATTGAATATTCGTATTGGTTTGGACAATAACAACAAACTAAAAATCCCAATAATCATAATATAATTATTGGGATT
>CAYLSF010000430.1:0-6248 GCA_964385675.1 uncultured Saprospiraceae bacterium | reverse complement strand
GAAGCACAGGGCTATTGATATAATATTTAATTTTTTCTAAACCGAGAATTGCTGTCTATTTTATTGAAGTTTATCTCGGCAGTGTCCGCTATATTTTTTCCATTTCCATATCTAAGCTTTTTTCCTCCTTCACGAGCAGCATATTCCCATTCTGCTTCCGTAGGCAAACGATAACCATTCGCAGTTTTATTCAATTCAATAGATATTTTGTAAATCGAACTATAGTCTTTCTCTACTTGACTTACAATGTTGTAGTAAGGGGTTAAACCTTCTCTTTCGCTTCTCCAATTACAAAATTGAATGACTTTATTCCAACCTATTTGCACTACAGGAAACGCTTCATTAACTTGTGAAGGAATTGGTTCTTCTATACTTTGTCGGAATTGATTATAAAGGGACTCTGTTACTTCGTATTTATCCATATAAAAACTAGCAACTTTAACTTTTTTGCGTTTTTCCTCGGGGTGTCCTTCTTCCCATATATCTCCCATGATAAACGTTCCTCCTTCTACTAGAACAATTTCATTTCCAATAAAAGATGAAGGGGTTGCTGTTATTTTAAAGGTGATATGGTTGCTAATTAATTCCTCCATTTCTTCTAATGGACTCCATATTATTTGCTTATTGATTCCAGGTGTAATTTTGATACCAACATCTCTTCTAACAGCTACGAGCGGTGCAGAATAGGTAGAACCACCATCTTGACTATATCGAATTTCTACATCAAACACATCAACCGTGAAAATATTATTATGGGGTATAGCTCGTAAATCGTAGAAAATATAGACCTCATTATCTAATTGGTCAAAACGAACATTTGTAACACTTTGGGCAGTTACAGCAGTTATCCATAAAATTAATAAGTTAGGTAAAACTAGTCTCATTCTTTGTATTGGTTATAGTTAGTGTATTATTAATCGTAAAAAGGTTTAATGTGATCTGACACATCTAAAACCAATAAGAAAATTTTTATTATGAGGACGACTCATACTTCGATAAGTGCAACGACTATTATTTGGGCTACTATCAAATGAACCTCCCCTAACTATGTGATATTTTCCAGAAATTCCCCCTTTAGGATTTTTTAATTCATTTCGTGGATAGTCTTCTTTCCAATCCCAGCACCATTCCCAAATATTCCCCGCCATATCAAATAAGCCTAATTCATTTGGAATGAAACTACCTACAGGGATTGTTTTATCTCTAAATTCACCATCGTTAGAAAAGGATTTCTTAGAAGAGACATGACTATGAAAGTTAATTTCACTTGGATCTGCTATATTTTTACCATTGCCAAACCGTACCTTTTTTCCTCGTTCTCTAGCAGCGTATTCCCATTCTGCTTCTGTTGGTAAGCGGTAGCCATTAGCACTCCAATTGCAGATTATTTTCCATTTTACCGTATCATATTTTGTTAGGTTATTTGAGTCTTTTACGTTTTTGTTAATGGTATAGCAAGGCGTTAGACCTTCCTGTCGGCTCCGCCAATTGCAAAACTCTATTGCATCGTACCAACTTACGTTAATTATAGGTCTCCGTTTTCTACCCCAACCACTATCGCTAGGCTTAGTACGTCCTGTGGCTGTACAAAAAACATCATATCGCTCAAATGTCACTTCGTATTTATCCATATAAAAACCACTAACAGATACTGTGTGTACCATCTCACTAATCCTGTTTTCTCCAAATACATCCCCCATTTGAAAAGTCCCGCCTTCCACCCATACCATATCTTGAGGAGGCTGTGGTTTGTTGGGGGTAGCGGTTACTTTGAATGTAACTCGATTACCGACTACCGATTTTTGTTCTTCTAGGACTCGCCAGATAATGCGTTTATTTTGACCGATGGAGACTTTATATCCTACATCTCCTTCCACCGCTTGTAACGGTTTAGAGTAGGTATAGCCCGCATTTTTGCTCATTTGGATTTCTACATCAAAGGTCTGACCTTCTACACTACTGTATAGGTCATAAAACACATAAACCGTACTATTTACTTGCTCAAAGCGTACATTAGAGACACTTTGAGCAGTAAGTACGGTGGTATAAAATAATAAGGTGTATAGTATCGGTTGTTTCATATATTTGATTTTATCACTCCAATAACGCCCTTAGTTGCACTACATTTCTCCAACTTGTAGTATCTGTAGGTAAATCTTGGAGGAGGATTTTAGCCCTGTTGCGTTGATTGATTTGAGTATAGGCTAAGGCGGCATACCATTTACTAGGAGCTGCTAATAAAGCATTGTTATTTTGAAGAATCGGTTCAAATAATCGAATTGCTTCATTGGGCTGCCCTTCGTAGAGGTAGGCTATACCTAGGTAAAATTCTATTTGTTGGTGATTCGGAAACTCTTCTAAATATTGGTTGAAATTTTCAATAGACAAAGCATAGTCGCCTTCGCTATACGCCTTAAAGCCTTGTACTAAAAATGGAGGACTTGTAGCTTCATCATAAATCATCTTATTGGCATAAGGTTTTAGTAAAGGTTGAATCATGGATACTTCAGAGGTTGCAGCATTGCTTGTAGTAGTCCATTGATAGAGGCTAACACCTATTACGGCTGTTAGTAATAGACCTACGCCCCATTTACCAACACTCCAAAATCGTTTCCATAAGTTTGTCCATTGCATACGATTAGCATCTGTGTAATCGGGTTGAATAGCAGTAGTTTTGAGCATTGCGGTAAGTTGCTCATTTAGGCGTATAGTGGATTGATGTTCCTTGAGGAGTAAGAGTCGTTGTCGAAGTTGGACTTCTTCTAGTAGGCTTGGTGAGTTGGATAATTGCTGCTTGAATTGCTGCAAGGCATCACCTTTTAGTTGTTGAGTAACATACAACTGTATAGTTTGCTCTAGCGAAGTATCATTATCAAAGTTATATTCAAATTCGTGTTCAAAATTCATTGTTCTGTTTTTTTATTGGTTTGAATTAGAGACTTTTGTGTTTAACTTTTAGTTATTACCTCTCCTTCATTTTTAATTTACCCTAGCTGCTTTACAAGTTTTTTTAATTTAGTTTTACAACGCATTAGTTTTACACGAATACTTTCTGCTGAGACCTCCTCTTCTTCTGCATATTGTACCATCGTCATATTATCAAAATAGCGTAATTCTATTAATTCTCTACATTTAGCATCAAGCATATTAAGTCCTCGATAGAGTAAACTGAGTTGTTTGTCTTTGACGATTTGTGCTTCTAATTCCGTATTTAATTCTTGCTCTACTTCTTCCTCTTTACCCCATAGACTAACGATATTCCGTTTTTTAACAGCCTTAAAATGGTTTAGCATGGTGTATCGAGCGGTTGATAAAAAATAAGATCGAAGTTTACCTTGATCCTCATATTCATCTGCTTGAATTTTACGGCGTACGGCAAGGAGGGTAATCTGAAAAACATCTTGAGCAATGGTTGCATCACCGCCCATCTTATGGACAAGTCCAAAGACCGGAGCAGCTAATGTGTTGACCACATATAGTAGCACTCGCTCATTGTCGGTGCGTAATCCTTCTACAATTGCTGTGTCATTTAGTTTCATACTCATTAGGGAATAGCTTTTTTAACGGCTTCGTTACGGGTTATCAAGAAAAAATTGAAAAAAAGATCAATGATTAGTTTAAACGAACCTAAATGTAAGGATAAATCTATATGAAAAAGACAAAAAAGGACTACACTATAAATGGTTTGTGACTTTTTTTGTCATTTTTGTAAATTATATTTAAAAAAGCAACATCAAACTGTAACGAACACACTAAAGCAGCTATGATAGAATAGAAGGAACGGTTAATTTATAAAAACATTTGTGATATAAGCTGTGCATTATGAGTATTGTAAATTTCCCTAGTGCGACTAGACCGAATTGACCTACCATTTTTTTAGTATTAAGTCCTTGTGTGTTAGGATTTAAGATGGTCTTTTTATTTATGTCTTAGCATACTAGTTTCTTGTAATGAACACCTTATATCTCTATTGCTAACTATACAATGATATGCGATTTACACTAATTACCTTATTATTATTTTGCTTAGTTTACCCAGAGTTAGGCGCTCAAAATGAAATTGTATATGGTTCGACTCAAAATGAAGTGAATTATACTGCTTTATCTTATTTGAAAAAACCTACTGGACTGCAAGCAAGTAAAGGCACATATGCCTATTCTGTATCTGTAAAATGGACAGGTTATAAAGATGTAACTGGGTATCATTTATATAGAACACTTGATGCTAGAGAATGGGGAATAAAGCCTCTTCGTACAATAAAAGATACTGAGGCTAATGTATTCGTTTATGATTTAAATGTGAGAGCAGGTATCGTCTATTTTTATCGCTCCCAGAGTTATAAGAATACTCTAAAAAGTAAATTTAGTAATATAGACAAAGGATGGTTAGCCAAAGGAGATATTGCACTTACGCCTACATTATTGCTTCCTGATGAAGATTTGACGTCTAAAACTGTACAATTTGCTTGGTCTCCAATACCAGGTACAACAGGTTATCAAATCCAAGTGATTTCTAAAGATGAATGGAACTGGACGGATTCTACTGGGTTTACTAATAACCCGAATTTAGAATTGGATACTGTTGTAAATACTACTTCTTTCCAATGGACAGCCCCTCGGAAAGAATCTTATCTTTGGACGGTGAGAGGCATAGGGTCACAAGGGGAGTTTATTTATAGCTTTCCAAAAAGTCTTTACATTACCACAGAGACGGATCAAGGGTTTGCACTATCTGTTCGCATTCCTCAGCTTAATTCACTAACGTTAAATAAAACCTCATTTCAAAAAGGCGAAACGGCACTAATCACTACGCCCTTATTTAATAGGGAAGCTGAACCCGTAGAAAGCGTAAGGGCATTATATTTTTTATCAGAAGACCAAGTATGGGATAATAACGATTTGAAAATAGGCGAAACTGATTTTGGGGAAATTAGTGGACAAACGCCCAAAACTATCACAAGTGCGATTCGCATACCTGATTTTATTGCATCGGGTACGTACTATCTTTTGGTCTTACCTGAATCAGAATTATATGTGGATAGAACACTCCTGCAAATTGAAGCAATTTCAGTAAATTAATTCATTTAAATATTACGGAACGCTAATTTCATTAGCGTTCCGTAATGGTAAGAACTAACGGTATTCTTTTTCAATTACAAAATAAAATCGTCGTTTTTTCCAACCTTTAGGTCTTTTAATTTCTTTATATCGTATATGATAAATAAAATCATTCGTTTCTATTCTCCCTTCTTGGTTTTTTCTAACATATATGCGTTCTACTTTTTGTGTAGCTTTATACTTAACTTTAAATATTCCATATTTATCTTTATGATTTAATTCCTCCAATGTAATTGAAAAATCTTCATATTTTCGATAATATCCTTCTGACAAAAAAGATTTTTTAGTAAAAAAATTAGAATAGTTTTTGCTGTTATCCATTTCAGTTGGGTAGCAAGCATACCGCAGTGCAATTTCCATCACTGCATAAGTAACCCAAAAATATCCGTTATCCCCCCAATTTTTACCATAAGAATTCAGCACCTTAAATGCTCTAATTTCATCATTGTAACCAACGACCACCATTGCGTGTCCATACTTACTTTTTTTCCCAAATTTATTCCAGATTTTCAATTCATTCTTTTTCCATTTAGAATTTAAGCTTCCGAAACCAGTATCTGTACCTACAGCAAGAATCAAAGGAATAGTATCTGATAGAATTTTACGCATAGTTAGTAAGTCTCTAACGACATTTACCTTATATCCTTGTAAAATATGTTTCTTAGCTTTCTTCTTGACTTTTTTACTAGGAGGATTTTTACATACACTCTCTTTGTATGGAAAATCTGACCAAAATACAGCCCCATCATTCAAAATTTTTGGAAGCATGGTTTTAGAGTTTCGCCCCCATTTACACTCATTTTTAATCGTTTTACCTTTGTTTCTGTTTTTATACAATTGCTTGTAATACTGATAAGAATACGCAGGACTAAATATATTATCATAATTGGGTTTACCATCTGAAGTCCAAAACATTTCGGGTGACTTACCATACTCTATAAAACTTCGATAAGCATAAGTTGTAGCCCAAGCCCAGCATGAGCCTTGACTTCCTTGTGAACCAGCTTGGGGAAACATGAAAGACCAGTCTACTTTCTTTGGAAGTTTTTGTTTGGCATCTAGCTCAATTTTTTGAAAAAATATTGAACTCAATTCTTCTTCATCAGGTAGAATTTCTCCATTGAAATCAGG
>CAYLSF010000429.1:0-6251 GCA_964385675.1 uncultured Saprospiraceae bacterium | reverse complement strand
CTTACATCAAGTCAGAGACTTGATAAATATCGAAATGAAGATAAAATTTTCAACTAACATATACTTTTTTTATTTAAAAAATTTACATGAGAAATGGCGGATTTAGATGGCTATTTTTCTCTGTTACTTAACTTAGTTTTTATTTTCTAAACTAGCTTTGATAAATGCTACAAATAATGGATGAGGATTTTCAACCGTACTTTTAAGTTCAGGATGAAACTGCACACCTACGAACCACGGATGTTCTTTGATTTCTACTGCTTCGACTAGTCCCGTATCGGGATTAAAACCTGTTGGTCGTAATCCGCCTTTTTCAAAAGCTTCGATAAACTCGTTATTAAATTCATAACGGTGACGATGACGTTCACTAATTTTAATTTTTTTATAAGCTTGTTGAATCTTTGATTTTCGTTTCAAGTCACAGGCATATGCCCCTAAACGCATTGTTCCGCCCATTTGAGTGATTTTCTTTTGCTCTTCCATCATCGCGATAACAGGATATGGTGTATCTACTTGCATCTCTGTGGAATGTGCATTTTCCCAGTCTAAGACATTTCGAGCATATTCAATTACAGCGCATTGCATTCCAAGACAAATACCAAAGAATGGAATTTTTTGTTCGCGTGCATAACGCACTGCATATAATTTTCCATCAATACCTCTTTCACCAAAACCTGGCGCTACGAGTATACCATCTAAATTTTTGAGCGTATGCTCAGCATTTCCTTCCAGTATATCTTCCGAATGTATAGAATGTACTTTTACCTTAGTCTCATTTACTGCTCCTGCATGAATAAAAGCTTCGTGAATCGACTTGTAAGCATCTTGTAGTTCATTGTATTTTCCAACTAAACCAATATTGACCGTATGTTTAGGATTTTTATGTTTTTTCAAAAAGGCCTTCCACTTGTTCAATTTTGGCTCATGCTTATCTAAAAGGCGCAATCTTGCTAAAACAGTCCGATCCAAATTCTCTTCCAACATCAACAAAGGTACATCATAAATTGTCTCTGCATCTATCGCCTGAATGACACCACCCATTTCAACATTACAAAATTGTGCAATTTTTCTTCGGATACTCGCATTTAGAGGATATTCGGTTCTACAAACAAGTATATCTGGCTGAATACCTGTTCGTAGTAGATCTTTCACAGAGTGTTGAGTTGGTTTAGTTTTTAGTTCTTTAGCTGCATTGAGATAAGGGATGAGCGTTAAGTGTATTGTCAAACAATTTTCTTGACCTCTATCCCAGCGAAATTGACGAAGTGCTTCCAAATATGGAAGGGACTCAATATCACCAACTGTACCACCTAATTCTGTGATGATAATATCAAATTTACCATCCATTAGTTGGATACGACGCTTGATTTCATTCGTAATATGCGGAATAACCTGAACTGTTTTACCTAGATAATCACCTCTACGTTCTTTTTCAAGCACCGTACTATATATTCGTCCTGTTGTAACATTATTGGCTTGTGAAGTCGGAATATTTAAAAATCGCTCGTAATGACCAAGATCGAGGTCGGTTTCTGCTCCATCCTCTGTGACATAGCACTCACCATGTTCATATGGATTGAGTGTTCCTGGATCAATATTGAGATATGGGTCAAATTTTTGAATGGTCACTGTAAAGCCTCTGGATTGTAATAGTTTGGCTAAAGATGCTGCAATAATTCCTTTGCCTAAAGAAGATGTGACACCGCCCGTAACAAATATATACTTTGTCATTTAATGATTATCTTTTAATGCATGGAAGTTGTTTGAGAAATCTGGTTCAATAAAATATTTGTTATAAAAATGAAATAGAGTAATTGCAATTGCATTACTCTTTTCTCCAAAAATCCTCACCAGCCTTTCTTCAAAATTCAATGTTACGGGACGCAAATCTAATGAATAGAAATCGGATTATTGGCATATTCAGACAAAACATATCAAAATTATCATGATTTTGGATGATTGAGTTATTAATGTACATCTCTACACCCACTTTACAGTGTTATCTTAACAACCAATAATTTAGCGATTTCATCATCAATAATTCAATAAAAAATATCATCTGCATCATATCCACCACCACCGCCAAAGGTTAAAATCCAACCAATACGGAAGCCATTAAGCAAATCTAAACGAGCTTGGTCAAGACGTTGAGCAGTTGCAAAATCCCAACTTCTACGGTTTTTAGTAAAGCCTTGTGTTAATTCAAAACCTGCCATTACTTTCAGCAAATTATTTTTACTGACATGCTGATAACCTATAAACTCAGTAAATGCTAATCCATAAGTCAAACGGTCGTAACCTTTGAGATAATCACCTGATAATTGAGGAAGTCCGCCTGTGCGATCTTCAATACGGATTTTATGTTGTAGCATACCTATGCTTGTAGAAATGCGTATCCCAGAGTTTGGATATTTTTCTGTGACAGGGAAAACTTTTCCACCTAATGCACCTATATAAAAACCACGCCCTTCTAAAAATACAATAGCAAAAGTTTGGTCTCCATTGACAATTTCGCCTTCTGCTGTACGCATATTTGCTAAAACATCTTGCTTGAGATTACCACCAAACATTACATTGCCCTCTAAACCAAAAATCCATCTTTTTTTAGTGATGTATTGTAAACCTAAACCGACATTGAGCATAGGCGAAAAATCTTCTTGTATATCACCTCCCATTAAATGAGCAGCATAAGTAATATTCAGCATAAAAGATGGTTCAGCATCTTTTTGAGCAACGACTATATTAGAAGCGAATGATAATAAAAATAAAGTTAATAAGCGCATTTGTCTAATTTAATGAGTTGTTTATCGGAATATTTCAAATATACGAAATAGAATTCATCCTTTTGTTCTATAAGTATTCGTTGCAAATATAACGAATAAAAACAGTCTATAGCTGGTTGCACATCGAGTTAATCTGTCCATTAAATGCGCTTTATTAGAATTAAAATGTTAATAAAGTATTGAATTTGTATTCTTATAAAAAAAAATGAAGATTTGATAATAACTTGAAATAAGGTTATTACTTTTGCAGAAATTTTGTCTTAAGTAAAAGTCTGATATAGTTATTCAAGTTTTTATAAGTTTATGACTTTTGGCTTTATTTTCAAAATAATCAATCAATAAATGGACTTTAGGATGAATAAGATAGTTTTATCTTTAATTTTCTTACTTACTTTAACTTTGGGCGCATTCGCTCAAATACCAGATAAGTCACAACTTCTTAAAATAGCAGAAGAAAAATATGGTATCACACCAGATAATGCTAATATTACAGAAAGTGAGTTACAATCAGAATTGTTGAAAAGTGGTGTAGATTTGACAGATGAAGCAGCAGTTGAAAAAAAGTTAGTCGAAATTATTCGGGCACGCCAAAAAGCTAAACCAGTCTCTGATAAAAAAACTCAAATTAAAGATACACAACCGTCCAGTACACCGAGTAGTCCTCAAGTTCCTAAGGAGTCAAAAGTCGAAATTTTAGAAAAAGCATTTGAACGAAATATAGAAGTTCCAACAGGAGAAGTCCTCAATAATCCAGATGCAGATGATGCCAAATCTCCTGTAGTTACTCCTCCTGAGGCAAAAAATAAAGTTTTTGGTCAAAATTTTCCATCTAGTATTTCTCTTCAAGTTGATCCAAAGAATGTCAATCCAAAGAATAGTTACATCATAGGTACAGGTGATGCTTTTGGTATTAATATTCATGGACCTAGATATGCCTCATTTCTATTAGTTGTTAATGAAGAAGGCTATACAAGCATCCCAGAAATTCCAGGTAGTCGAATGTACTTAAGAGGTCTCACTTATGGAAAAGCCAAAAAAGTAATTCGCGGAACTATTTCTAAGATTTTTAACCTGAATCTTGCTTATCTCGAAATCACACTTAACTATGCTAGAACAGTGACTGTTCAAATCACTGGTGAAGTAACTATACAAGGAACACATGTACTTACAGGTGCAAATACAGCATTCAGTGCTTTAGCTGCTACCAAAGGTCTAAAAGATATTGCAAGTGTTCGTAATATTCAATTAAGAAGAGGTGGAGAACCTAATAGAACCTTAGACATTTATAAATACCTCTCAGATCCAACTTATGGCGAAGATTATTATTTACGTGACAATGATTTTATTGTAGTGCCTACAATTGGTAAAGTTGTTGAAATTAAAGGAGAAATTCGTCGCCCTTTCAGATATGAGTTGGTTGATGGTGAAGATTTACGACATCTTATTGATTATGCAGCGGGATTAACAGCTAAGGCTTATACCAAAAATATTAAGATAAAACGAATTATAAATAATGAATTCGAATTGTTAGACGTAGACCTAGATGCTGTATTAAATGGTAGTGTGAATTTTCCTTTGATGAATGGAGATGTTATTGAAATTAGAGCTATTAACCCACTCAATAAAGACATCGTAACTACTGCAGGAGAATTTTTATATCCAGATCAATATGCATTCGAGGAAGGTAGAAGAGTAGATTATTATCTAAATAAATCTATTCTGACCGAAGAAGCTAGAACGGATACAGCCTTTGTCATTAGAAAATTTTCCGATGGTTCTTCTAGTTACATAAAAATAAGTATTGATAACATTCTAAAAGATCCTAATGCACCTTCCAATATTATATTACAACCATTGGATGTCATTCAAGTAGCGAAGGAAATTACTTTTCGATTTTATGACCAAGTATCATTGAGTGGCGAAATCAATAATGGAACGGTAAAAAATGCTTATGATAGTTCATTAACCGTCCGTGATCTAATATTTTTAGGCGGTGGATTAAAACCTAACTATGCGGATAAGGCTGTATTAAAACGAACATCTGTCAAAGATGGCACCGTTAATTATATTGACTTTAGTATTAATGAAATTATGGACAACAACTCTAATTTCAATGAACAATTCAAATTAGCTCCTAAAGATGCCATTATTATTTATAACTATGAAGCTACTATTGAAAAGTATGAAATTTCTATTAATGGTGAAGTTCGTAGACCTAGTCGTTTAACCTATAGCGAAGACTTAACACTTAAGGATATTCTTTATTTAGGTGGCGGATTAAAACCCACTGCTTCTAATAAAATTATTATTGAAAGACGTGATATAAACACACTTCAAAAAGAATATTTACCTGTAGATATAGATGCTTTATTACTGCCTGGTAGCACATTAAATGAAACAATCCAACTGAAACCTGGAGATAATATTAAAGTGCTAACGCCAATACAAGAAGGTGAATATTCTATTTCTGTAGAAGGTCAAGTCTATCAACCTGGAAGTATTGCTTGGGGCTCTGGGCTTAAACTCGGTGATGCCATTCGTCTTTCTGGTGGTCTTAAACCAGAGGCAGCTAACAGTCGTCTTGAAATCTCAAGAGTCTTCTATAACAACAATAGTCAAGCTAGTGAAGTAAAAGTCGCTTATTTCGATATAGATCAGAATAGCAACTTAGTATCTGGACAAGATTTTAAACTGGAGCGTTATGATAAAGTGGTCGTTCGTATAGCTCCTGAATTCAGTTTACAACAATATGTTACTATTAGTGGAGAAGTTAGATTCCCAGGTAGTTATCCATTATTAGGTAAAAATGAACGAGTTTCTAGTATTGTAAATCGAGCGGGAGGCATTAGTCTTGAAGCTTTTCCAGAAGGAGCTAGATTAGTTCGTAAAGAAGATGATACTGGTTTTGTCTTATTAGATTTGGAAGATATTCTAAATAAAGAGAATAAATCTAATTTTAATTATATCCTTAGACCTGGAGATGAAATTTTTATTCCTAAAGCGACTGATTTAATCGGCCTTTCTGGAGCGATAGACCACCCTGGCGTAATAACAGATGGTTCTATAAATGTCCCTTATCATAAAGGTCGAAAAGCTGGCTATTACATTCGTAGATATGGGCAAGGAGTAGATAGGAATAAAGAAGGAAGAATGCGCTTTGTAAAAGTTCAATATGCTAATGGAGATATTAAAAAAACGGTTAATCTAGGTTTTACTACCATAACACCAAGAGTTAAACAAGGTAGTAGCATTATGGTTGGTACTATTCCTCCTAAACCTGCAAGTAAAGAAAGACAAAAAGGCGAACCAGTAGACTGGGGCGAAGTTTTTGATAAAACAATCACTCAGGTCACAGCAGTCTTGACACTTTATTTATTATTGCAAAGTGCGTTTCAATAGCGTTTTCTTCCTTAATAAAATTTCTAAATCTTGTTTGTATTGAAGGAATAATTTGTCTATTCATTGCTT
>CAYLSF010000428.1:0-6261 GCA_964385675.1 uncultured Saprospiraceae bacterium | reverse complement strand
TTTTATAATATAAGTTTACCACTTAATTTTGAATATTTAGGTGCTTTTGAAGTACATGATATTGCAGATAATTTTGATAATGTTATTTGGTTAGCTACCTCAATTGGTTTACTTAAGTATGATGAGAAAACTAAAAAAGTAGATAGGGTACATTTAGAGAATGAATTAACGGAGTTACCTGTTCGGTCTATTGCTTTATACGATAAAAGAACTTTACTACTTTCAAACGCTAGAGGCGTTTTAAAATATGATATAGAAAAAAATAGTTACGTTCTTTTTGATGAATCGTCTGGAATCCCCTCAAAAACATCAAACTATAGAACAATTCATGTAGAAGATGATGGTAAAGTTTGGGTAGGTACAGCAAAAGGATTAGCTTACAGTATCGGACAACTAACAAATACACTAGCCACACCTCAACCTCAGCTATTAAGTATAAAAGCAGATAATCAATCGCAAACACATGATATATTAGAATTTCCTTACAATACAAATTTTAAATTTGAATTTGCTAGTATTGTGTATCCTGGTAATGAAGTAGAGTATCAAACACGAGTAATTGGAATTGATGAAAACTGGTCAACCTCATCCAGTTTAGCCTTATTGAATTTACCTCAAATGAATCAAGGAAAGTATCAATTACAAGTTAGAGCAAAACAAAAAGGATATGAATGGAGTGAGCCATTGATACATGATTTTGAAGTGAATACGGCATGGTATGCTTCTTCTTTCGCAATTGTTAGTTATATTTTGTTAGCATTATTGTTAACATATTTATTAATTCAATGGAATAGTAAGCGTTTAATTCGTCAAAATGAAAAATTAGAATCCATCATTGATAAACGAACAGCGGAACTTCAAAGAGCTAGTGACAAAGAAAGAGAGGCAAGAGCTATAGCAGAAAAAGCCAACTTAGCCAAAAGCACCTTTTTAGCTCACATGAGTCATGAAATACGTACTCCAATGAACGCGGTGATAGGTATGAGTGACCTGATATTGGATACAAAACTAAATGGAGAGCAAAGAGAATTTGCTCAAATTATTAGAAATAGTGGTAATAATCTTTTGATGCTTATCAACGATATTTTAGACTTTTCTAAAATAGAAGCGGGTAAGTTAGATTTAGAATATGTACCTTTTAATTTGAGAGAATCCGTAGAAAGTTGCCTGGATTTAGTGTTACCGAAAGCAAATGAACAAGGGATTAATTTGGCTTATAACATGAAGCCAGAAGTTCCTTTAATGATATTAGGAGATGTCACTCGTTTACAGCAAATTCTAATTAATCTATTAGGTAATGCTGTAAAATTCACACAGAAAGGAGAAGTAGTTGTAGGTGTTTCCGCTACAGAATTAGAAGAAGCACCAAATCATCAGACAAATGATACAATTTATGGAAATGAATCCGATCTAAACTTGAAGCATTATGAGTTTCATTTCTCTGTAAAAGACACGGGTATTGGTATTCCTAAAGAAAAACAGGAAAGATTGTTTAAAGCCTTTAGTCAAGTAGATTCTTCTACTACTCGTAAGTATGGAGGAACAGGACTTGGTTTAGCTATTACAAAACAGTTAGTAGAATTAATGGGTGGTCGTATTTGGATAGAAAGTGAAGAGGGAAAAGGAAGCATTTTCAATTTTACTATTAATACTAGAAGTATTCAAACAGAAAAACCAAAATATTTACAACCAAATCGTAAGAATTTTGATGGCTTAAATATTCTGATTTTTAGTAGAAATAAAACAAATGAGCGTATCCTAACAGATTGTATGAATTTGTGGGGGATAAACTATCAAATCACAGACTCTCATTTGCATTCTATTCAATTGGTTAAACAGCAAAAAAATATCAATGCTGTTTTGATTGACACCTTCTCTTTAGGAGAAACTGATCCAATTTTATCCAAAGGGTTTACTAAAATTTTAAAGAAAAATAATACGCAAGTTGTTGTATTAACTTCTTTAAAACAACTATTAGAGAAGCTTAAGAAAGCCGAATTTGATGCTTATTTATTTAGTCCAATAAAGCCTCAACAAATCTATGAGGTCATGACTAGTTTGAAAGAAGGTACGAATCTTCGTTTGCGTCCATCTAGAGATATTCAAGAGACCGTCAATAAGGATATGGGTAAATATATGCCTTTGAGTATCTTAGTAGCCGAAGATAATTTAGTGAATAAAAAATTAGCACTTACGGTATTAAGTAAATTAGGGTATCAAGCGGATTGGGCTCCTAATGGCCAAGAAGCCGTAAATGCTTTGCATCAAAAATCGTATGATGTTGTTTTGATGGATTTACACATGCCAGAATTAGATGGTTTAGAAGCAACTCGAATTATTCGTAAAACGATTCCAAAATCGAAGCAACCCAAAATTATCGCTGTCACTGCCAATGCCATGAAGAAAGATAGAGATATTTGCTTAGAGGCAGGAATGAATGATTATATCAGTAAGCCTTTTGGTTTAGATGAATTAGTTGAAGCTTTGGAAAAAGCAGCAGGATTTGATTCAAAAGAAGGGCAGTACAAAAAAATTAAGGAAATTACACAAACAGGTTCAGCAGATAATACTATCAAAAAAGGAATTAATCCAGCAGCAGTTAAAGGTTTATTAGATTTGATAGGTGATGACGTAGATACCATCAAAGAGCTAATTGAGTCATTTTTACAGACATCTCCAAGTCTAATTCAAGATATGAATACTTCTATTCAAAACAAAGATGCCATAGGATTGAAAAATGCTGCTCATGCTCTTAAGGCACCAGCCGCTCAAATTGGAGCTTCTTATTTATCTAACTTGTGTATGCAATTAGAAAACATGGGACGCAATAAAGATTTTGGAAATTCTAATGAATGTTTAGAACAAGCTAGAATAGAATATAAAGATGTGGATATGGCACTAAAAACATGGAAGATTCGCCTTGATAATGAGGGAAAAAATGCTTTAATATTTTAATTGTTAACCGTAATGGTTCACTTGGCGTACATCAGTGCTACGCACCTATGCTTGTTGTAGCTTTTGAAATAAGAAAGGTAATCAAAGTACAGCATACCGATACCAGAATCTTGATTATCAAAGGCAAATAAGTCTAATAGTTAAATAAATCTAACTTTATTTTATTTGAACTAACGCTTTCACTAACTTATTATAAATTGGACTCAACTGCATTAGCACTTCATTCCCTACTACCATTAAATGTTTTCTAGCCCTAGTCAATGCTACATTTAATTTTCTATCTACTTCACCATCCGTAGAAAGTGAAACTAATGATTCCAGTTGACTTTCTCTATTCAAGCATAAAGAAATCAAGATCACTTCTCTAGCACTTCCTTGATACCGCTCAACCGTATCTACACTAAAATTTTCATAACCTTTTCCATATTGTCGAAGTTCATCTTTAATTTGAGCAATTTGAGCTCGATATGGAGTGATAATGCCAATGGTTTTATTAAAATCAATTGGTAAATTATTGGTTTCATATATTTTACAATAGGTATCTACCAATTTTGCAATCCATCTAGCTTCATCAATATTTGTTTTGCTGGTACGGCTATCAAAATCAACTTTGGCAGGAATATAGCCAATTCGATGTTGAATGAGTTGTCTTTCTAACGCTGTTGGTTTTTTAGATAATTTATAAGTAATTTTTCCTTCTTGATCTACCCCACAATAAGCAGGTAATATTTTCAGGTTCTTTTCATAAAAATATTGATTCGGAAAAGCCATAATATCCCAGTGCATTCGCCCCTGATGCGATAACATATCATATGCCCAAGTCCATTCTTGTGCTTTGCATCTGAGAAATAACCGCTCAAAAAGGGAGTCTCTCAAATTATGTAAGCCAATTCCTTTTAACCCCTCTTCCCAAATTTTAGATTGTGCTTTATCCTGTGTAACAACCGCAGGCAATTGTTTATGATCTCCTATCAGAATAAATCGTTTAAAATTTGGTAATAAGCCCACCAACATCGGTTCTAAAATCTGTGAAGCTTCATCTATAATGACCCGATTAAAGGTTTTCAATAAAAGCAATTCTTTTTTACTCGACATCGAAGAAACAGTTGCCACAAAAATTCGATGGTCTTCTACAATTTGTTTGAGTTCTTTACGCTTTTTAACCTTTTCAATTTTGTGATTAAACAAAGCATCATGAAATTTGGGGTGCGTAGAATATTTTGAGCCAATACGGATATAATTTTCAGTCGTCTCCTCCCCTACTGATTCTATAGCTTCACAAATCTCATCTACGGCTCGATTCGTGTAAGCTAATAATAAAATATTTTCATCGGTATGATAAAATAAATATTCTACCATATTCCGAAGCATTACACTCGTTTTCCCTGTACCAGGAGGTCCCCAAAGCAAAAAATAATCGGGAGCTAATAAGGCTTTTTCTAGAATGCCTTTTTGCTCATTTGTCATTTGAGCATACTTAGATAATTCCTTTACCTTTTTCAAATAAGCTCCTTTAGGCGGTTTTTGTGGTATTTTTTCAGTTAATAACAACTGTCGTTTATACTTTGGAAATTGAGCAAATGTAAATAATCCTTTATACATGGCATTAAAAGAATGATCCATCATATCATGCTCTAATACCCACAATTGTTCTTTCTTTTCAAATATAGAATCATTAAACTGTTTGAAGCGGAGGCGAATTTTTATCGTTTCTGCCGTAATTTCAATAATCGTGCATTTAAAAATTTGATTTTTTAATGCTGTTCCTTCTCGCTTTGGATTATTGGCAGGATATAAAATCGCAATATCGCCTTGTCGGAAATTCGCTAAATCATTCGTGCGTTCAGAGTCTTTATTGAACGTAATAAATGGCTCATTTTCCTTTGCTTGATTATTTAATACTTTCAAATAACCAATTATCTCGTAGTTTTCATCTTTTTCTTCATAATGATTCAGCCATAGTGATGCCAAACCATTCACCGTATCTATGCCTTGTACACCCGTTTTTGCTAGTTGATGTTCTCTAGCGATAAAGCTTGTAAAAGCTAACATATACTGTCGTTCCAAATAGGATAAACTTGCCAATACCTTTGAAAATAATTCTAGATTTTGGCGATGGAATCCTCGTAATTTTGGAAAACGATCTGGATTAAGTGCATCCAATATCGTGTAGGATTTATCTTTCTTGTCCTTTAAGTTTACTAATGCTTGTTCTATGGCAACCAATTGATTACGAACTTGTAAAGCTTCATTCTGTTTTGATTTTACAGCAGGTGCCCACTTTAAATGGTCTGTTGTTAATTTAGAATAAAGGATATAATTTCGAGGATCACGTTGGTCAAAAACGGATTGAATGATTAAATCATAAAGCAATGCCTGAATATAATGGCCTTCACTTATTCCATACCGATTTGGCATAAACGGCTTTCCACTTTTTAACTCCACAATCGCAGAATGCTGTGGATTCACTCGATTCTCATAAAAAACATCTAAACGCCCTTGTACGCCATATTGCTCTGAATAAAAACTAGGCTCTAAGTAACAATGCTCAGGGTCAATATCATTATCACTAAAATCTCGCTGCACCATCTGCTTCAAACTCACAAAATGACGCTGTGATTGCTGCATCACTTCTCGTATTTCTCTATCTTCTAGCAGGGTAAATGACAACGGATTTAGGCGAAATACTTGTGGAAATATGTGCTTAAATCCAGCCCCTTTATCGCTCATTAGCTCATCCAAAAAGAAGTTGGCAATATTTCCGACCATGAGTGGAATAGAAGACGGTTTGGGTAAAAATTTATTCAACAAATACAACATTGCATTCGCCCCGTTTGGCGTAAAGCAACTTGCAATTGCAGATACATCTAGCAAATAATCGGGTTCTAAAATCATCCGCTTTGGATAATAAATCCCTTCTTTATCCACTTCAATATCTAATAAATTTAAAGTAGGTTGTCGCCCTTTCCATAATCGCTCAATAGAAATAATAGTTGAGTTAAAATGTTCGTTAACTGCTGTTACATCATATCGAACTTTTATCATCCCTTCAGTTACTTCTTCATCTTGACAAATCAAGATTTTTTCATCCGCTTGTACTTCCCATACAATAACTCTTGCTTTAGGTTTAAAGGCTGCAACTTGAATCGTTGATTTTTGGTAAAAATTCTCTTGCGGTAGTATCGCATTTAAATCCTCGGGAATTGTATGTTTAGAAACGGCTTGCACAGATTCTGCTAAACCTCGTAATCCCAACCAATAATATTCAGGTTTTAATTTAGCATCAGCATACAATACCTTTTTACT
>CAYLSF010000427.1:0-6263 GCA_964385675.1 uncultured Saprospiraceae bacterium | reverse complement strand
CCTGTTTAATCATTTCTTTGAAAATATATGTAAGTCTATTTTACAAATAACTACAATCCTATTACATCAAACGGTATTTTACCGTTTTACAATACTAACCGTTTGCGTCCCTTTTCTCCAACGAATTGTGGCATGATAAACACCTGCGGCTAGATTGCTTCCATCAAAATTATACTTATATTCTCCTGCTGATAATTCCCCGTCAATGGTTGTAAAGTCTGCACCTCCTGCCCTAAGGCATTATAAACGACAACGCTGACCTCACTTTCTTCTAGCAATGTAAAACTTAACTGCGTAGTTTCTGTAAATGGATTTAGCGTACTTTGTAACACCACATCTAACAAGGTCGGCGTAGGTGACGAAGGTGTATTTGTAGTAGGTCTATTGTTGTTTTTCAATACATTGGCTTTGTATTGCCCATTTGTACAATAAGACGCTAAGTTAATACTAGACTGTGGAATCGCACCACCACAAGGCGTAGGAATACCAGAAATAAGATTAATACCTTCGCCAATAAATACACCATCTTCAATGATAATTTCATTGGCAATCAAATTAACGGTAACTCCCGAAGCAGCCGTAAGATTACCTGTCACTGTTATCGTATTGAAGGCTTGAATAGCTTGATTAGAGGTTGATTGTCCAATCAAAAAAATCATTGACAAAATACGGATTTTGCGTATTAACGGGTGCATTTGGATTCGTTGTAATTCCGTTTGGTGGACATACTGTCCATTCCTGTGCTGATACCATACTCGTCATTACATAAAACACTACTGAAAAAAATATACCTACACTTTTCATCTTCATGATTATTCAATTTTTTTACCAATAAATCGATCGACTATGGTATCTTGATTATCTCCATACACCATATAATCAATCGTTAATGTTATTCTATCTTCTGCAAGAATCCCCCATCCTTTTGGTGTAGGACAGGTAGGAAAATTATCTAGTGTTGACATCCATAAGGCATTATAGATAGAGCCACCATCTACACTATTTGTGCTATTACGCACACAACCATTTGGTAAATTACTGACACCACTAGGCTCCATTCCTAAAAAAGGAGTATTTTCAATTACAAAAGTAGTATTAGGATCAGACTCGCAGTATCCCTCAAATTTACCATATATAGGTGCATCCTCTCTTCTTATAAGTACAAATGTTTTTTTTATAGTGTCAACACCAATATCATCAGGAAAACATTGAGGATTAGATACACGTTGCCCTATGAAAGTTACCTCTATTGGACCAAGCACATTATAAGTCAATTCTACAACTCTATCTGTAAAAATCCGAGGGTCACCACCAATAGACCATTCATAACGTTCTAATCCTTCCGAAGCTTCTAGACGAACATCTCCTTGATAAATCACAGTATCAGATTCAAAGTAACGCCGTTCCTCTTCCCATGCTATCCCTTGTGAAATGGTAAAATCAATAGGAACTAACTCCACTACTGTACAAGGATCGTAATTAGGGCAAAGAATATTAGTTGGATCATTACACGTTTCGTCATCATCTGAACAACCTGTTATACATACCATTAAGCCAACTAAACTTATCCAAAATAATTTCATAATTTTTAGGTTTGAGGTATAAGGTATAGGGTATAAGGTCTAAGAATATTACCTTAAACCTTAGCCCCTACACCTTATACCTATTTTTTCAACGCTTCTACCTCTTCTTTTAGGGCATCTATTGCCTCTTGCTGCTGAATCGTGTAAAGCGTTAATTCTTCTATTTTTTGTAATAGGGTGGCATTCATTTCGTTTAGAGTTCTTATTGGTTAAGTTTTGAAAATAGGGAAAAGCAGACCACTCCGAAGAGTAACCTGCTTTGAAAATATTATCGTTATTATCTTACTGCCTTATCAAGCGGATGGTTTGTTGTTGTGTTTCGGTTTGAAGAGAAAGAATATATATCCCTTTAGTTGGACTTAACTGAAGTTCTTTAGTATATTTTCCAGCATCTAAATTTTCGTTAAAAAAAATTGTATTAATTTCCTGCCCTAGTACATTTAGTAGTTTCATGGTGACAACTTCCTCCTTTGCTAGTTCAAAATCTATCCTTACAAACTCATTAAAAGGATTTGGATAGGCTAACATAGAAAACTGACCTTCTTTTTCAGCAAACTCTTGTTCTACTAAAGAATTTTTAGTAAAACTTGGATTATATTTTACTGAATTACCACAAAAATTGGCAATTTCAGCTTCTGTTTGTTGTAATACATTACGATGACAAGCAATAGGGTAATCTATTTTTAGTTCAATATTTGGATTAAACTCATATTCTCCTAAATCAATAGCTCCTCCCGATATAACTGTTAATGTAAAATTATTGGTATTAATATTATTTCCCAGTTGAATGTGCTCCCAAGCCATAATTGTTTCATCTTGTGTTAAGGTAAGATTTTCGATAGTTCGATTAACTAAAATTTCAGAATACTCAGAACCAGTAATAGCAGCACTATTAATTCGGGTAGATTGTGAGGTATATTTTGTGATAATATTTATCCTTCTCTCCTCCATAACACTAGCATCTGTTTGTAGTAATGTTACTATTTGAAGCGTTGGGTCTTGAAGAAGTAATCTATTCCTAATCAAAAATGCTGTTTGTGAACTTGGTGAAACATATCCAATTACATCTACTCTAAATTCTACTTTAAAGTCTTTTAAACACCCTAAAGGAAGATATGGTGTTCTGTAAAAATAGGTTTCAGTACCATTAACCTTTGTTTTATTAGTATAAACTAAATTAGTAGTAATGGTGTAATAATCATCATTGAATATATTAAAACTTGGCGAACTAACAGGAATAGCAAAATATAAAGCTCCTTTCATATTTTCCACAATCAAATTAGATGCTGGATTCACTACATATTTAACATCCTCTGTTAATACAAAATATTCTTCTTTATATATTGGATTAACCAAAGAAGAATCAGTAGCACGATTTAATTTAGGCGTTTCTAATACCCCCATTACACCTAATATGTTATCATAAATAGGTGGTAACGTTTGATCAGTTGTACCTTGAATCCATTGACTTCCGGGTAAAAATAATTCCATACCTCCAAAACTTTCTTTATCAACTAAGGAACCAGAAGCAGCAAAATTAGTATTAGAAGAAGTTGAAGCTGCATTCTTACCTGCTACTATAAAATCAACAACAGAAATTACAGCACCTATAATACTTGTAAAAGATTTTAAGTCAGGGATTAATTTTACGGCATCTTTGATATTTTTATTATTCTTTGTAGGAGTAGTTTGAGTATTATCTTTTGGATCAGCATCCGATTCCTTTACAACTTTAGAGGCAAAATCAATTAATCCTTTAATACTCTTATAAGTTTTAGTCCCCTTTTTAAAACCTCCGTCTATCTTATTAATAACCGCTTTAAACTCTTTAGGTAAAACCACATTATTATTCTTAACGACACTAGAAGAAGTAACCTTCTTACCATAGGTAAAATTCACTTCTGTTATATCAGTTAAAGAAGGAAAGATTTTAAGCAACCCGTATCGGTTGGTATTAGAACCTTCTAACTTATTTCCATTACAAGTACAAGGATCATAAGCTAAAGGAATATCTGCATGTAGCCATTGTCCTTCATTAGGATTATCCCAAACATTAGGTATTGTAGTTTCAATAAGTTTATCAAATTTATCTAAAGCTTTTACAGGTCCCTTTACATAGGAAAATAAACCAGACATTTTCGTATCTTCATTATCAAGATTTTTTAAGTTGGCATCTATTGTTGCTACATTATAATTCTGGAAACTTTCCGTTAAATAGATAAATATACGCATGATTCCTTCATAGCGATTGTATAATATGAAACCTGGATTATCTACCTTAGCTGTAGCTGTTCCGAAGTTTTTATAAAGTGCCTCCCAACCGTCAATCAGTTGGAAATCTTTTTCTGTTAATACAGGGAAGCTAAATTGGCTTATATTGTCATTATTACCTTGCCAAAAAAAAGGGGATGTTAATATAGTAGATTCCTCTTGTCCAGATATCCACACTTCAAATTGTTGTTGCTGCCAATTCCAAATATTAATAGTAGATGTGTTATCCACTGTAAAGCTACAATGTGTTGTTTGTGCATTTAATGATAGTACAAATAATACACAAAAAACAGTATGATATATATGATGTTTCATTTTTTTTAATTTAAAATAATCAAAATAATAAAGTCGATTACCAATAAATTGATAGGGCTCTAATTCATCCGTATCAAAGTTTTTTAAAAAATAATCAATAATTAAAGTATTACCATTTTCTTGTAAGTTACCCCAACCTTTTGGGTATTCGCAGAATTTACTACTACCTCCAAAAGGCATAAAAAACCGATTTCTAAAAGTTAAAACTTCAAGAGGTTGACGATTAGAATCTGGAGAGTGACATCCTTCTGGTAAATTATATAATTTATTGGAGATACCATCTTTTACAATTTCTATCTCAAAAAAATGATTCGGCTCGTGTACGTTATACCCCTTATATTTTCCATAAACATTTTTTGCCTCTTTATCTAAAACTGTTAATTGTTTAGTGACTGAATCCTTTAAAATACCATTTTCAGGACAGTTTGGATCAATGTCTTTATATACAACTAGCTTTACATCAATCGTTGTAGGTGTAGGAAAATACAAAACAAAGGAAGGTTCTGTAAAAACTCTAGGGTCTGCCCCTACCGTCCATTCATATCTTGACATTTCATTGCAAACCGTTTCAAATTTGACATCGAAAAAAGTAATTACTGTATCTGTCACTTCCCACTCATTTCTATCTAATAAGTCTTCAAATCCTTCACTCATGGTAAAATCTGCAGTTGTTGCACATGTATCACAGTCATCGCCACAACTAGAAATAAATACTACTACTCCAATTAAACTTATCCAAAATAATTTCATGATTTTTAAATTTGGGGTATAAGATGTAGGGTATAAGGTTCAAGGTCAACTTTATACCCTGCACCGTACACCTATTTTTTCAACGCTTCTACTTCTTCCTTTAGGGCCTCTATTGCCTCTTGCTGCTGAATGGTATAAAGCATTAATTCTTCTATTTTTTGTAATAGGGTAGCATTCATTTCACCTAAGTCAATGCCTTCTTTTTCAACCATTTCCGCAGAAGGGACATTAGGTAGATGATGATTTTGGGCAATAAAAGTAGCGACTTCTTGTAGGGTCGGTAATTGATAAGTGTCTGCAAATACGTAGTCAGGCCACGAACCATGATTATCTACTTTCACTTTTTCCGTTCTAATACCTTTTCTTACAAATAAACTATACTGTAAATTATAGCTTAATTCATCGGCAATTAACTCGATTTCGCTATCGTCTAAGCCTATTGTGACGGCACCATTGGCATTCATGGTCATTTTGCCATCTACCGTTCTAAAACCAATACCGTAAAAACCATTCACTAAAACGGGATCATGATAAGCATTTGACCCTGTTGCGAGGTCTAATTTGGTTTGATCGCCTTCAAATAAACCATACCAACGAGTCCCCCAATCATTAACACTGCCGCCAGGATTAACTAAGAAGCCATTACCTTCGCCATCAACAGTGATTGAGCCATTTCGGACAGCTAACTGCTCGTGCCCTTGAAGAGAAGTAGGGTTTACGCCAATACCAACTCTTGTACTAAAGTAACTTTGTCCTACAAAATAGCCTGCATAACCACTTGTTGAATAACCAGAAATGGCTTTAGCATTGCTGTTATTTGCTATCGCATAAATTGCACTTCCACTAGCTGTTGTTTGTGCCTTGATGGCATTAAATCCTGTTACACTTAGTTTGTAATAATACTCAGGAGAAGTTCCAATGCCCACATTATTGTTGGAAAAACTCCCCGTAGAAAAATTACCATAATTCGTTTGTCCAAAAACTATGGTAGTCGTTAGCATTGCTAATAGGCTAATGAAAACTTTAGGTTGTAAAAATTTGACGAATTGAGTCATTGTTTGTAATTTTAAAATGTTAACAAATTATCGGAGGCATAGCGATATCAATATGAAGGCTGTGCTTCCGTTTTTTATTTTATATATTCCAATATAGACATACCTTTCTCATGCGAACTAAAAAATAAAATTTCAAGTTTTAATTCACCTCAAATACCATCTGAAACGTATGGCAAAAACAACAATAGTTTATGGGTAGTAAATCTTTTATCAACTGATTTGACTTAACATTAATGATAGGCTTTTATTTGCGAATGAGTGGATTAACAGAAACTAAGGCTAATTATAA
>CAYLSF010000426.1:0-6264 GCA_964385675.1 uncultured Saprospiraceae bacterium | reverse complement strand
TGATACAATATTACAGTATAAATGGAGCAATAGTTTCTAAATCAGAGGCCAATATTCATGTACATGATTTAGGCTTATTAAGAGGATATAGCATTTTTGATTTTTTCAAGTTCTTGAATTTTAAGCCTCGCTTTATAGAAGATCATTTAAATCGGTTTTACAATTCAGCAGCTTTAATGGATTTAGATATAGGCTATACTAGAGCGGAATTGAAAACCATTATTAACCAATTAATAGAAGCGAATCAACAAGCAGAGGGTTACATTAGAATTATCTTAACAGGTGGATATGCCAATAATGGATTTACGCCCGAAGGTAGAGGGAATTTAATATTGATGCAGCAATTGGTCACCGCATACAAACCCCTTGAAAGTATCAAGTTAATGACACATTCTTTCACTAGAGAAAATTTTGGTATCAAAACAACAAACTACGCCTATCCTATTGCTTTACAGAAAAAAATGAGAGCAGCAGGTGTCAATGATGTTTTGTATTATGACAATTTGGGAATTTCAGAATGTTCTCGCATGAATTTCTTTATTGTAAAACCCGATAATACAATTGTCACAACTCAACAACATATCTTAGAAGGTATTACTAGAAAATACATTCTAAAGGTTGCTGAACCATATTATAAAATTGAAATTCGACCCATTCAGTTAGAGGAATTGAAAATGGCAAAAGAAGCATTTGTTACCAGTTCTACAAAAGGGACATTAGCCATATCTCATATTGATGGTGAGATAATTGGTGATGGAAAAACGGGTCAAGTGACCAAACATTTATTAGAATTATATGAAAATCACGTGAAGGAAGTTCTGGCACTTTAACTAATACGATGAATAGTTACGATACAGCAGTTTCTTATTTGAATTTTTCTAACCGCAAAGAACGCAATCCCGAAGACTTTCGGGACTACGCAAGGGACGCCAAATAATATTAAAAACCCTGCGTTCTTTGCGTAATTTCTTTGCGAACTTTGCGGTTAAATACGCTTTTCGGTCAAATAAGAAATTGCTGGTTACCATACTGATAGTAATCTATAAGTCTATCTCTCAATTTATTACCAATTTTAAATATAGAAACAATGAAGATTAATTTTAAATATGCACTAACAATAGGATGTTTATTGATTTCAATAGCTGCTTTCTCCCAACAGCATTCAAAGTTTACAGAAGCAGAATTAGCGGTAAAAGCCGTTGTCGATAAACTATTTGACGGCATGCGAGCAGGCGATAGTTCAATGGTTCGAGACGCTTTTCATTCAACGGCAACTTTCGTCACTACATTTACCTCTAAAAAAGGGGATAAAGTTGTTCAACAAGGAAATGTAGAAGAATTTATAAATGCTGTAGGTACGCCGCATGAACCAGTATGGGATGAGCGAATTTCAAGCTACCAAATTAATGTAGATGGAAATTTAGCGTCTGTTTGGACAGATTATGAGTTTTATGTGGGGGATAAATTTAGTCATTGTGGGGTAAACTCCTTTCAATTGTTTGACTCCAAAGCAGGTTGGAAAATCATTAATATCACAGATACGCGCCGTCGTTCTAGTTGTGATGTCGTGATTAAAGAAGAAATTAATCAGTTTATCAATGATTGGCATCAAGCTTCTGCAACCGCTGACGCAGATGCGTTTTTTGGAAGTATGACCGAAGATGCGATTTATATTGGAACAGATTCACATGAACGATGGCTAAGAGATGAATTGAGGACTTGGGCAAAAAAAGCATTTGAACGGGATACCGCTTGGTCTTTTACGTTGATTGAACGCCAAATTCACCTAGGAGATGATAAAAAGACGGCTTGGTTCAATGAAACTTTAGAGACAAAAATGGGATTGTGTCGCAGTTCAGGTATTTTAACTTATACGCCCAAAGGCTGGAAAATTCGTCATTATCATTTATCCATTACGGTGCCTAATGAGTTGATTGATAGCTTACAAGAGCTAGTAAAAAATCTTAAAAAAGATTGATTGTGCTTTCTGATTATTATCAAGCAATCTTGATAATAGGTTCTTAATTGTAACTCTCTTTATCTAAAGAATCGTTTATCTTATCTTGATAAATTGAATTTCATCTTTTTAATTCGGAGATTGACTTTATTGTTTGTCGATAAAAAATCTTTGTGTGATGAGAAAAGATTTGATTTTAGATAATGAGTACGATGTGGAAATGCAATCTTATTTATTGCATCAAGAAGGAATTGAATGGCAAGGTCAGCCGGCTTTCCAATTTAGAATCACGTTTTTGGAATGGGAGGAATTATCCGTTAACGTGTCTTTTTTCTTAACTATTCTAGGTATTGTAAGCTATTTATGTTTTGATTTTGGTAGTATTTTTTGGGGAGTTATAGTGGCTTTGCCAATTGTATTAATAGTCCTTGCACCCGAAATTTATAAATATTTTAGGCGGAAATATACAAAATATCAATGTTCAAAAAATAGGATTCATTTTCAACTTTGGCGTTGGGGAAAAATTACGCACCACTATATTGATTTTGCAGAAATACATCAAATTGTAAAAGAAGAATTTAAAAATGGAAAGGGTACGATATTTTTTATTCCTAAACGCTCCTTTAGTTTTAGAACCTACGATTTTAATGGTGGAATGCGTCGGCATCACCCAACTTTTGAAGCTCAAAATAACGTAAAAGTAGTATTTGAAAAATTGGAAAGTTTTAAGCAAAAGCGAACTAGTCCGAAATGACCGACAGTTTTAATTCTGCAAAACTTTGTATTTCAGTGCTTAAAACCATCACCTATTTAAGACTTCGACCGCTAGTTTTGATTGAATTATAAGTGTCATTTTATCAAAATCCGTGTTTCAATCTTACTCAATAAGATAATTGGTCGGTTAAATACGGATTTTTTCGTAAGAAAATGACTCCAAAACCATCTACTATTTTACCCGAACTATCTACTAGAATCCCCCAAAAGTATATCAGTTTGATAAACCTCTTTTTACTTTCAACTAAAGTGTCCGTTCTTTGTAGTATTAAACGTATAATGTAATTAATTCAAAAAGCTTATTGAGCAACTATTTAAATCAACCAAAATGAATCTTAAATTCGTCATTTTATGTTGTTTAGGAATTTTCTTATCAACATCACTTTTTGCACAACGTCCAATTATAGTTACAGGTAAGGTGGCAGAAAGTACCAATCAACAACCCATAGAATTTGTCACTGTAATGCTGAAAGATAAGACAACTAAAAAAAGCATTACGGGAGCGACAACCCAAACAGATGGCAGTTTTCTATTGCGTTCGACCACTACTAATTTTTATGTAGAAGTTAGCTTTATTGGTTTTGATACTAAAACAATTAAAGATTTTTCTATTGTAGATGGAAAGGTAAACTTAGGTACAATTGTATTAGGAGAAAACACACAAAACTTAGAAGAAGTCACCGTCCGTGCAGAAAAATCAACGACTGAATTTAAATTGGATAAAAGAGTATTCAATGTTGGAAAGGATTTGAGTAGCACAGGGGCAAGTGCTTTAGAAGTCTTAAATAATGTGCCTTCTGTAAATGTCAATATTGAAGGGGAAGTAAGTTTGCGAGGTAGTCAAGGCGTTCAAATGTTAATAAACGGCAAACCCTCTGTGATTGCTAGTGAACAGGGAAATGCTTTGGGTACGATTACCGCCGATATGATCGAGAAAGTAGAAGTCATCACCAATCCTTCTGCAAAATATGACGCAGAGGGAACTTCGGGAATTATCAATATTGTCTTAAAAAAAGAGGAACGAAAAGGTATAAATGGCTCTATTTCTTTAAATACGGGGATTCCTCATAATCATAGTGTAGGATTAAGTTTGAATAGAAGAACCGAAAAATTTAATTTATTCACTCAATTAGGAGCAGGATATAGAGAGTTGCCTAGAGAAAGTGAAAATATCAATAGGGATTTAATTAATAACACGGAAATCAGAAGTGCAGGAACAGGGTATAGAAATGAGCAATTTTATAATTTTATTTTAGGGGCAGATTATATCATTAATCCTAAAAATATTTTGACGCTTTCTGGTAGTTTTGCTTATGAGATAGAGGATCAGCCTTCTCGCTATGATTTTGTATTTGATGATGCTACAGGAACGCCCATCTATGAATGGTATAGAGAAGAAACTACAGAAGCTACTAATCCAAAATACCAATATGAACTACAATACAAAAGTGATTTAAAAGGTCACAAAGACCATCAATTACTATTTAGTGCTATCGGTAATTTCTTTGGAAAAGATTTGTCATCTGAATTTAGGGATGTCACCACCTTCACAGCAGCAAATAATATTGATAGAGAACAACGTACACGCACTAATTTTCAAGAAGCTAAACATACTTTTAAATTAGACTATACCAAACCCTTTTCTAAACAATTTACCTTAGAAACAGGTGCTCAATACGTTTTACAAGATGTAAGTAATGATTTTGCCGTTGAGGATTTTGAGAATGATGTATGGGTACAAAATGATGGTTTGACTAATATATTTGAGTATGTCCAAAATGTGTTTGCTGTATATGGAACAGGAGCGTATGAAAATGATGTATGGGGCATAAAAGCTGGATTGAGGTTAGAAAATACAGATTTGAGAACATTGCTCGTGACCACTAATGAAGCGAATAATACAAATTTCACAAACTTCTTCCCAAGTTTTCATACGTCCTACAAACTAACCAAACGCTTTTCGGTACAAGCAGGATACTCTAGACGAATTTATCGCCCTCGTTTATGGGATTTAAATCCATTTTTTAATATCCGTAATAACTTTGCTATTCGCACGGGTAATCCAGATTTATTACCAGAATTTACAGATGCTTATGAAGTTTCTAGTATTTATATATTGGAAAAAGCTTCTATGAATTTTAGTGTTTACCATCGTTATACAACGGATGTTATTGAGCGGGTATCTTCATTTGAAAATAATGTGAATACAACGATGCCGCTCAATATTGGTACAAATCGCTCAACGGGATTAGAGTTTAATGGTAAATTTGATATTGCTAAATGGCTGACGCTAAATGGAGATATCAACTATAATATATTCAATAGAGAAGGGGAGCTAGAAGGAACATCTTTTGACTTTGAAGCCGATCAATGGAGTACCAAATGGACGGCTAAAATGAAACTACCGGCTGATATTGACTTTGAAATAACAGGACGCTATCAATCGCGTGAGCAAACGGTTCAAAGTCTAATTTCAAGTCAATTATTTGCGGATTTAGGAATACGTAAAAAGATGCTGAAAGGAAAAGCAATTATTAACCTAAGTATAAGAGATATTTTTGCATCAAGAATTAGAGAAAGTGAAATTGATCAATCCGAATTTTTTCTTTACAATAGAAGTCTAAGAGGACGGTTTATTGCTTTAGGGTTTAGTTATGGATTTGGAAAAGGAGAAGCCATGGAGTTTTCGGGTCGCAGGCGTCGTTTTTAGTATTTTAAGGAATATTTATAAACATCAACCCCATGAGCTTTTTTAAAAACTCATGGGGTTTTATTGTACAGTCTATAATTTTTTAATCTTCAGATTCCTAAAAGAAATTTTATTATTATGGTCTTGTAGTCCTATATGCCCTATTTTAGCCTGACAATAGTTTGGATAGTCTTTAAATTTACTTTTTGCCAATCTCGCCTTCCAATCTTCCGAATTGATTTCATATTCAATTGTTTTATTTCCATTCATATAATGCTCAACTTTTCCATTGTTATGCACAATACGAATACTATTCCACTCTCCTACTCCATTGGTATAATCATTTTCACCAGCGTGCATATCGTAATTATCTCCAGCTAGATGCGTCAAATATGTCTCTGGATCTTGATCCGTAGTATGATATACATTATCTAAAACCTGAAACTCTGGAGCATTATGATAAATGGGTTCTCCTTCCGATTCTATCGCTAAGTAAAATACGCCACTATTTCCACCTTCTGTGTGGACTTTATAATCCAATTTAAATTCAAAGTTATCATATTGTTCTTTGGTGATTAAATCTCCACCGCCTTTTGAAACGACCAATTCTCCATTTTCAACTGCCCATCCTTCTGCTGGAAATTCTTCCTTGAGGTAGCCTCGCCAGTTATCTGTATTTTCACCATCAAATAAACTTTCCCAACCCTCTGATTTTTCAGTGTCTGTTAGTGTATTTTCTGCACTAGTAGTAGTAATAACCTCTTGTTCTGACTCATCACTTTTTACTTCTGGTTGTGTCTGTGTACAAGCCCAAAAGCTTAGTAAAATAAATAAAACTATAATC
>CAYLSF010000425.1:0-6281 GCA_964385675.1 uncultured Saprospiraceae bacterium | reverse complement strand
TTTACTATCATATAAATATTTCAATCCTATTATTATATCATCTTTTTGATGATGTTTAGCAAAATTAGGCTGAATTAAAAAATCGAACATTTTAGTAAAATAGTCTAAATTTTTCTTTTGTTTGACTCCTACTTCAAATACTTCTATTAAAATAGATATAGTTTCTTTGAATTTAGATTGAACAGCTAACACAATAATCAAGTAGGCTTTGTTTATTAGAGCTGTCGATTTTGATAGATAAAACTCTGCTTTATCAAAATTTTTGATAGCTATAAAATAACTTGCAATTAAATTTATAAAATAATCATAATTTTGGTCTATTTTTTTTTCTACTAATTGAATTAAAGCTATAGCTTTTTCCCTAGAAAAATCTTCTTCAAGAAAGTTTGATAAATAACTTAAACTATTATCAAATATAGTTAGTTTCTTAATATCAGGTAAAAGTGCTGTTGCTAACTCATTTGGTTCTGTGTTAAAGATAAGATTATCACTTATACCTAAGTTTAGTCCTTTTTTTAGTTCATCTTGCACAAATTCATCTTCCAATAATTTTTCAATCTCTTTATTTAATTTAACCTCATCAGAAGCAATATCCTTCAAATAATTATATTTAGCTGTCCCAATAACATTTTTAACATTCTCAACATTAACATCTTCTGTTACAGCCTCCAGTACATAATTATATAAATTACTATCTGTCATTTTATTGGATTACATTTTAAAGGAATGAAACACCATTTTCACATATAAATATAACAAAAGTAGGGATTACATTCAAATAATAGAAACATAGTGGAATTTGGAAAAGTTTTGAGGTAAGAGAGAACTTGATGGAAGTTCGGGTTGAATTACAAAAATTATGGAGCTAATAAAAAATGTACTCGCACAAATACGGAGGCTTTTGACCTCGATAAAAACAGGATTAAGGTTGCAAGATACGATTCAGTAATCCCCTTGTCCGTGAAGCCGAAGCTAGACAGAACCTGACAAGTCAAAGGTTGAGGCCCGCCCTACTCGTTCTCTGCTTCCTTTATATAATTAATTTGTAGATCAAAAAAACAGGGTGTATCCATGCGAGTTTATCTTTAACATCTTAAAGATGATTTATGTTTGCTTTTGTAGTACAAAAATACGATAATTTATCAAAAATGTTGCCTTGTAAAATTCTTGTAAAACCCTTATATGAATACAAGAAATACGCCATTTTAGCCTAAATATTTTGTAATAGCAGAAAAATCTTCTCGTCCTAAGCCATGTTGTTTAGCAGAAGCATAAAGGGCGGCAGTTACATTAGCTAAATACATTGGACTATCGAACGCATAGCCCATTTGAGCAGCTAGATGAACATCTTTGTGCATCCATTCTAAAGGAAATTCTACATCGTATTGTCCTGTTCTGATGTTATCCGCTTTAAATTGAATAAAAGGAGCGGTGACAACTAAGGACGGTAAACTATTTAATAACGCCTCTTTATCCAATCCCATTTTTATACCTAATTGATAGGTTTCTGCAAAAGCCACCATAGATTGTGCTAGTAGATTATTGACTAACATTTTATACGCTGCCCCATTTCCTGCCCCTCCAAAATGAGCGACTTTTTTACCCATATATTCTAATAAAGGTTGTACTTGCTCTACATCTTCGACTGCACCGCCTACAAAAAATACTAAAACACCCGCTTCGGCTTGATTTTTAGAACCTGCTACAGGAGCACCCAAAAATCGAAAGCCTCGTTCAATAACTTTTTGAGCAGTTTGCTTAGAATAAATTGGATCGACGGTGGTGCAATCAACCCACAGGGCATTAGCCTTCATATTGTCAATCAATCCTCCATCTCCAAATGCAACTTGTTCCACAACTTGTGGTGTTGATAGCATAGTGAATACAATATCCGCATCTTTCACACAATCAGCTATAGAGGATGCGATGGTTGCTCCTTCTGCTTCTAACGGTTTAGCCGTTTCTATTGTACGATTATAAACGGTTAAATCCACACCATTTTTTAATAAATTTTTAGCCATTCGACTACCCATTATACCTAATCCGATAAAACTTACTTTCATGATTTAATTTTTAATTTTGAATAAATTTCAATCAATTGATACTTCAAATATCCATAAAAGTAAAAAGGTAAAATGCCGTAAATCCGTCAAGTATAAGACTAATGCTTCAATTATGTTATTTTAGAGCAGAGAATAGAGATAAGAGAGTAGAGATGAAAAATTTGTATTCTTAGTAGAGAAATTCTATTAGAACTAATTGAATATTTAATATGAATGAAGTTTTCAGTAAAGCTATCTATTTTAAGCTAAAATTTGAACTAATGTGCGTGATGAAAACACTCCCGATAGCTATCGGAATGGCGGATTAAACGGATTTAAACAGATCAGATTTCGTTTTAGAATCATTCATTTTGAGTTTTAAGTACACTTATCTTTTATATAAATAAAGTTATATTAGGACTATTCTAATGTAAATCACTGTCTTACTTTGTGGTTAAGATTTATCTCTATTCTCTGTTCTCACCTCTCTCTTCTAAATTAGTCTCCCTTTTTTAGCTCCTTTAAACTGTTTAGGGGTAACGTTATACTTCGCTTTAAATGATTTAATAAAATAAGAGGTACTTTCATAACCTACTTCAAAACAGACATCGGTTACACTTCTGTCGGTTTGTTGAAATAGGAGCATGGCTTTTTCCAATTTTTTGGTTTTGAGCCATTGTTGTGGAGTCATTTCAAATTGAGCTTTAAAGTCTCTACGGAAGGAAGATAAGCTACGCCCTGTGAGATAGGCATAATCTTCTACCTTGAGGGGTTTATCAAAGTTATTTTCCATAAAGGTTTTAAGGCTTCGTTTTTTACCTATCAAGGCAGCTTGTAGTTGTGTGTTAAAATCATCATACTGTTGACTCATGAAGTATAGCACTTCTAACAATTTCATTTTGGTTAATTGAATAGAAGCTGTATTGGGCAATTGAGCCATTTGTAAGAGTTGTTGACCGATTAAGTTTAAGGCTTCAAAGATTGGTTTTTTATAAAAATCGGGGGATTGAGGAGGTTGGTGATAAGGGTAATTTTTTAAATGCTCTTGTACAATGACATCATCAAAATAAAATAACAGCACTTTGAAGGAATTATCTTTGGGCAACAAATCAGAAACAGTATAAATGCCACGAGGTAAAAAACCGATTTGATTAGCTTGTATTGTCAGGTGTTTACCCTCATAAGAGGTGATTTTTTGAGTGCCTTGTTGTACGAAGGATAATACATGCGTAGCAATATAGCCTTTTCGATTTAATGAGGGTTGACTCAATTCCTTGTATAGAATACAATTAGGAATTGAGCCAAAAAGTAATTGTACTTCTTGTAGTTCTAATAGTCGATTAGGAATAGTTATCATATTTGCTTTGATGAATTTAAACAAATATAAAATTTTAACCCCTAAAATGAAGCTATTAATTCTTACGTTTCAGTTCTTCTATCTTTTTACCTAATGTCTCTGCCTCATCTATAATAACGGCATAGGCTTTTAAATCGCCACTTCGCTGCACATCCCTTGCTTTAAGCATGAGCGATTGATATTCCTTCTCTAACTTCTTAACTGGGTCTTTTTTGAATAAACCAAACATTGATTTCCGATTTAGTAATAGTAAAGTCGAATTTATTCGACAACATATTATATGGTCGAATGAATTCGACTTTACTTTTTATCATTCACTATTATGTTAAATAAGGTTGATTAAACAGCTATTTTAAAGAATGGTTGTTCAAAATTTCAGTTAATCTTGCTTTCTTTGCAGCCTAATTCTAATGAAATGAAAAAGATTATAGTTGCTTCTAAAAATCCTGTAAAAGTGCAAGCCGCCCTAGAAGGGTTTAAAGAAATGTTTCCATTGGAAACATTTGATGCTAAGGGCGTATCCGTTCCATCGGGGGTAAGTGATCAGCCTATGGGAAATGCAGAGACATTTAAAGGAGCAATGAATCGAGTAGTAGGGGCTCAACAAGCAGAACCAAAAGCCGATTATTGGGTCGGTATAGAAGGGGGAAATATCGCTTATGGCGATGAAATGGAAGTAATGGCTTGGGTGATTGTATTGTCTAAAGATAAAATGGGAAAAGCAAGAACAGCAGGGTTTTATTTGCCCCCTAAAGTGGTAGAATTGGTTAATCAAGGGTATGAATTAGGGCATGCAGATGATATCGTGTTTGGTGTAGATAATTCAAAACAAACAAGCGGCTCTTCTGGCTTATTGACGGATAATGTGATGACCCGCATCCGATTTTATGTCCCTGCGGTTATTTTAGCTCTAATTCCATTTAAAAAACCTGATTTGTATTAGATGATAGTGGCTAGTGATTAGTGATTAGTGATTAGTACAATTTAGAGTTATAAGTAAAAGTACTTTACTATCATTACAGATACATTAATACGTGAATCAATGCAGCAGTAAGACAATAAAACAATATAACAGTAAAGCAATGCAACAGTAAAACTACCACACAACAAACAACAAATTAACTATTAAAGAAATTACGAGATGTTAAAATTATTGGCTAGGTTTTTAATGTTTTTGGCAGGTTGGAAAGTGGATATGAACTTTCCTAAGGAAGCAAATTATTGCGTGATGACTGCCGCACCGCATACGTCAAATTGGGATGCTTTCTATTTGATTTGCGGTTTTGTCATATTAGATATTCCTTATAAGTTTACGATAAAAAGTGAATGGATGAAGCCACCTATGGGATGGTTACTAAAGCCTTTAGGGGCATTGGGCATTGATAGGAATAAGAAAATTAAGGGTAAGAAATCTAGTTATGTGGAGCAAATGGTCGCATTGTTTGAAGGAAAAGAACGGATGGCAATGGTTATTCCTCCTGAAGGAACACGAGGGTTTAATGATAGATGGAAAATGGGATTTTATCATACGGCTTTAAAGGCTAATGTGCCGATTACATTTGGCTATTTGGATTATGAAAAAAAAGTTGCTGGAGTAGGAGGTGTAATATATCCTACAGGTGATATTGCAGAGGATATGAAGAAGGTTCACGCATTTTATAGTACTATCGCACCAAAATATAAGGAGTTATTTAGTTTAGATAGACGCTATTTGGAAGAAGGGAAACAGCAGAAATAAATCAATTATGAAATTAGACAAGGCTATACCTGTTAAAACGATTGCTGAATGGATAGGGGCGAAGGTGATCGGAAATGATAGCTTAGAAGCTACTGGGATCAATGAAATTCATAAGGTACAAGAAGGGGATATTACCTTTGTGGATCATCCAAAGTATTATTCAAAATCGCTTAACTCTGCGGCAACTATTATCATTATTGATAAAGAGGTAGAGTTTCCTGAAAGTAAAGTGATACTAGTTTGTGATGAACCATTTAAGGCGTATAATGGGTTAGCAAAGCGTTTTAGAGCGATTTATCATAAGACTAAACCGATTGCAGATACCGCAATTATTGGAGAAGATACATTTTTAGAACATAATGTAGTGATAGCGGATGAGGTAACGATTGGTAAAAATTGCTACATCCACGCTAATGTTACGATTTATAATAATGTTACCATCGGAGATAATGTCATTATTCATTCGGGGGCAGTAATTGGAGGAGAGGCTTTTTATTATAAAGGAGATGGTACAAAATATGAAAAATGGCATACTATCGGTCAAGTGATAATTGAGGATGATGTAGAAATTGGTTGTAATACAACGATTGATAAAGGCGTTTCAGGAGATACAATTATTGGTAGAGGAACAAAAATTGATAACTTGGTGCATATTGCACATGGTGTGGTAATTGGTAAATTATGTTTGGTTGCTGCACAAGTAGGTATTGCTGGGAAAACAATTATTGGGGATAATGTTACGCTATATGGTCAAGCTGGAATTGCACACGGGGTAACAATTGGTGCGAATGCCAAAATTTCTGCACAGGCAGGCGTATCAAAGTCATTATCTGGCGATCAATTATATTTTGGAAGTCCTGCCATTCCTGCACGGGATAAATTTAGGGAATTGGCAGCATTACGTAAATTAACAAAATTGCTAAAGCCAATCACTAAATTATTGAAAAACAAATAATTGTGCTATTTCTTATACTAAAATACCCTTTTACAACACATTGTAAAAGGGTATTTTATATATAGACCTATTGATAAGTCCAGCTTTAAACGCTACCGATTTTAATTATAAAAACTAACCACTAACCACTAATCAATCTCTACGCCCAGGACATTTCCTACAGCGTTTCCCTTTCTTAAATTTCTTACA
>CAYLSF010000424.1:0-6292 GCA_964385675.1 uncultured Saprospiraceae bacterium | reverse complement strand
GGATTTGTAATAAAAAAATCCCGTTTACACTAATCCTATAAAACTATTAATCACTAAAATTTAAGTAGAGTAGAGAATAGAGATCATTGTATTGAGAGAACAGAGATAGAATACTTTTACGTCTATTGTAATTGAATTAAAAGTCTAAAATCTCTAGTCTCTTTTCTCTGCTCTCTTTTCTTATTTCTTACATAAAATTCAATTCAAATATGGAGACAATAAAGCAAGATTATTCGGTCAGCATGGCAAAAGCAAATGTAATGATTTTACCAGCTTTTTTAGGTCTATTTTTAGGTATGGCAGGTATTTACAGATTAATTTGGGGTACATTTTCAAGCGGAGGATTTTTTGATGGGTGGCAATTTTGGGTGGTTTTTATTGTAGGTATTATTGTACATGAAGGTATTCATGGTTTCACATGGATGATAGCAGGAAATATTCCTGTCAATCAAATTAAATATGGCGTTCAATGGAAAACCTTAACCCCTTATGCGCATAGTAAAATCCCTATGCCCAAATCCGCTTATCAAATTGGAGCAGCTTTGCCTGGTATTATATTAGGTGTCTTACCTTATATCTTAGGTTTAACTACAGGTAATGCTTGGGTCGTTTATTTTGGTATCTTATTCACAACGGCAGCTTTGGGCGATGCTTTAATCCTTTGGTTGATTCGAGATGTGGATAGTAATATGCTAGTAGAAGATCACTCTACACAAGCGGGATGTTATGTAATAGAGGCTGTTTAATTTTAAAAGACGAACGCCAGAGATTTACATAGATTCAAGAAATTAGTCTGTGTAAATCTCTGGTTGGAATTTTCTAATTCCAATTCGTTTTTAACTCTAGTGGAATCGTATCATTTTCAATAATTCCATAAACTTTGAGATGTTTATGAGAAGTAGAATATTCTTTTATTGGAATTTTTCCATAAAAGATTTTAAGACCTTTCATCTTAAAATTTAAAGGTTTATTTTCATATATAGCTAGATAATGTTCTATTATCTCTATATCATTTGACTCAAAACAGTAATATATAGAATCCTGTTTTATGTCCCACCTTGTTAATTCTATCGTTGGATTAGGATATTTAACCAATTCCAAAATTTCTCGAAAAATAGCACTTATTGTTTCCTTATCTTTTGAATCTTGATATATAAAATGACTCAGTCGTTGCCAAGTAACTGCTTTTTCAAAAACACCTTTCTTAATCAAAAGAGCATAGTGAGAACCATCAACTCCCCAAAAATATTCTAAATAAAAAGGCATTTCATAAATCAAGTTTTGATTTAACAATCGATAAATTCGTTTAAAGGTAGAATCAGGTATAGTTTGTTTCCAAATAATGATTTTTCTATCGTAAGAATTATAATTATCTAACCGCACAAACTCTATCTTGCACTCATCATCTTCTCTATAGATAGTTATAAAATATTCTAAAATCCCCCAACCATGTGTCCGTTGAATTCTAATTCCATCTTCATACTCTCGAATAGATGGAATAGTTATCGTATCTATTAATTGAGTCGGTTCTTGAAATAACCTACGATTTCTTTCTACATTAAAAGTGCTATCTTTATAAATTGCTTCTTGCTCAAAAAATTGAGATAATAGTTCCTCTGTTTCACAACCAGCATAACTAAAAATAAGGGCAAAGAAATAGAAAAGGTGTTTCATAATTAGTCTTTTTTATATAACGATTCTTTAGTTTCTTGATAAGTATTAGGGATGATTTTTTATAACTCTGATGCACTTATGCACTCCTATAAATCACCAGTTTGTTTTCATGGTATTCTTAATACTATTTTTAGAACTAATTTCCTATTTTTAAATAACTTTTGTAAAATAGACTTCTCTTAGGCACACTTAATTCTAAAATCTAAAATCTACCAAATTGAATATTCAATTTCCTTTTGTAAAAGGAGAACTAACTATACAGCACGTAAAAAATATAGAAGATAATCAACCAACTATCATTTTCCTACATGATGCTTTGGGATGTATCGAGATTTGGCGAGATTTTCCAAAATCATTAGCCGATAAAGCGAATTGTAGTTATCTCGTGTATGATAGATTAGGATATGGAAAGTCTTCCGAAGACCCTGATATATTGAATCGAGATAAAGAATATTTAGAAAAAGAAGCCAATATTTTATTAAAGATTATTGATGCGTTAAAAATTAAATGCCCTATCTTGTTTGGACATAGTGATGGAGGTTCGATTGCCTTAATTGCGGCTGCTAAAAGCAAACAGATAAAAGGCATCATCGTGGAAGCGGCACATATTTTTGTGGAGGACATTACATTACAAGGTATCCGAAAAGTGCAAAAAGATTATGAAACAACAGCATTGAGAACAAGATTATCCAAATATCATGGTCTAAACGTAAATTCGGTTTTTAAGGCATGGGCAGATACTTGGTTGAGTGAGGATTTTCGAGATTGGAATATTGAAGCTTTTTTACCAAAAATAACTTGTCCTTGTTTAATACTACAAGGCGAAAACGATGAGTTTGGAACGCTAAATCAAGTTGAAGGGATTCAATCAGGTGTGAGTGGTAAAGTTGAAAAAGTAATCGTTGAAAACGTGGGACATATTCCACATAAAGAAAATCAAGCATATATTTTAGATATAGCAACAAAGTTTATTGAGAGTAGAGAATAAATCTAGATTATTCTCACGTCTAAAAAAATACCAAATGAAAAACCTAAGTTACACTTCTGGAACAAGTTCGATTCCGCTTTTAGGAATGACGATTGGCGATAAATTTGATGAAACCGTTGAAAAATTTCCCGATCAAGAAGCCCTTGTCGTACACCACCAAAATATACGATGGACATATCAAGAATTAAAAAATGAAGTGGATACCTGTGCCAAAGCATTGATGGCGTGTGGATTACAAAAAGGGGATCGGGTAGGAATTTGGTCACCGAATCGAGCAGAATGGGCAATCATGCAATTTGCAACAGCAAAGGTCGGGATCATTTTAGTAAATATCAATCCATCTTACCGATTACATGAATTGAAATATGCACTCAATCAGTCAGGGTGTAAAATGATAGTCTTAGCTGACCAATTTAAAACCTCAAATTATTCTCAATTGATGTTAGATTTAGCCCCCGAGCTTCAGAATTATGAATTTGGAGCATTGAAGGCAAAAGAAGTACCCAAGTTAAAAATGGCGGTTGTGCTTTCTGATAAGCCTAAAAAAGGATTGTTAGCTTGGAAGGAGTTAATAAAAAAATCATCAACTATAGAAAATAGTGCATTGACAGCACAACAAGCCAATTTAGCTTTTGATGACCCAATTAATATTCAATATACCAGCGGAACAACAGGCTATCCTAAAGGAGCAACGTTGAGTCATCATAACATTTTGAACAATGGCTATTTTGTAGCACGAGCGATGAATTTTACGGAAAAAGACCGTTTAATTATTCCCGTTCCGTTGTATCATTGTTTCGGAATGGTGATGGGAAATTTAGGTTGTATGTCGCACGGGGCCACGATGATTTATCCTAGTGAAGGCTTTGAGCCTTTGGCAGTTTTACAAGCCGTAGAAAAAGAAAAGGCGACAGCAGTTTATGGCGTTCCTACCATGTTTATTGCTCAATTAGAATATCCTGATTTTGATAAATTTGATTTAAAAAGTTTACGAACAGGAATTATGGCGGGGTCTCCCTGCCCGATAGAAGTGATGAAAAAAGTAAAAACGCTGATGAATATGTCCGAAGTCCAAATTGCTTATGGCATGACGGAAACGAGTCCTGTTAGTACACAAACCCGAATTGGTACGCCTTTAGAAAAACAAGTGAGTACAGTTGGTCAAATTCATCCGCACCTCGAAGTGAAAATCATTGATAGTGAGACGGGATTAGTCGTTCCAATTGGAGAACCAGGTGAATTATGCACACGAGGTTATAGCATTATGCTCGGCTATTGGAATGATGAAGAAAAGACAAAAGCAGCAATTGATTCCGCCCGATGGATGCACACAGGCGATATTGCCGTGATGGATGAGGAAGGCTATATTAATATTGTAGGTCGCATCAAGGATATGATTATTAGAGGGGGCGAAAATATTTATCCAAGAGAAATTGAGGAATTTTTATACAGCCATCCAAAGATTAGTGATGTTCAAGTAATCGGCGTACCACATCCAAAATATGGAGAAGAAATGATGGCATGGATAAAACCCAAAGATAAGGAGACCCTCACGCCAGACGAAATCAAATCGTTTTGTAAGGATAAAATCACCCACTTTAAAGTGCCTAAGTATTATAAATTCACTGATGATTTTCCAATGACCGTTACAGGGAAAATTAGGAAGGTTGAAATGCGAGCGATTAGTATTAAAGAACTAGGATTAGATGATTCGGTACAAACAGCTTAATGAAGTAATAGGTTATAAGTATTCAAACCTATTACTTATGACCTATTGCCTATTACTTATCTACATGGAATTTACAAACGCAGCAGCTTTTTTAAACTATTATTCAAAAGTTAAGAAAAGAACCAAACGACTTTTTCCATATATTCCACCAGATAAGATAGAGTGGACGTATCAAGAAGGGAAATTTACGGTTGGAGATTTGATTCGACATCTTGCTAACTCGGAGCGGTATATTTATGCAGAAACCATTCAACAAAAGCCTAGTGCTTATGATGGCTGTAGCGAAAATTATGCTTCGGGATATGATAAGGTACTTCAATTTTATGAAGATCAATATGCAGCTTCTATAAAAATTATCGCTTCTTTAGAACCTGAAGATTTTTTTAAAAAATGTAAAACACCAGCAGGTATAGACATTACCATTTGGAAATGGCTACGCTTGATGGTAGAACATGAAATTCACCATCGAGGGCAGTTATATGTGTATTTAGGATTATTGGGCATTAAACCACCTCCAATTTATGGATTGACTTCAGAAGAGGTGATTGAGCGGTCTAAAATAGAATATTAGTACAGATTTCTTTCCCTAGTTACATTTGTACATTTAAGCGATATTCTATTTTTGTCCAAAAATAAAATATGACAAATCCAATAGTAGCTATGCTACAAAAACAAATCGGAAAAGAAGGGGCTCAAAATACTATTTCTCCAGTTGCAAAATATATTGGTGGAATAATGAAAGTGGTGGAGTCAGGTAATATAACGGTAGAGTACGAGGTAAAGAAAGAGCACACCAATCCAACAGGGTTTGTTCAGCTTTTATGAAATATCATTTACTACTTCTAAGCCTGATTTGGATGATTACCCTGAAAACCCAACGACCTTTGGAGAGCATTTGAAGAAGAAACGACTCGATGAAAAGTTAACTCGATCACAACTGTCTCATAAACTTGGTCTTACAAAGTCCCCATTATGGATGTGGGAAAATACTGATCGATTACCAACACTCAAATCATATCCTAGAGTTATTCAGTTCATTGGATATGATCCATTGTTTGATAATTCAGGAACATTGAGGGCTTCAATTAAAAATTACAGAAGAGCGAACGGACTCACCCTTGAAGAGATGGCAACGCTCATTGGAATTCGATATGCTATATTGGCAAACTATCTGAAAGATCGAAATATCAGCAAACGAAGCATGAAGAAAATTCAACAATTTTTTGAAGAGACATCAAGTTGATGTCTCTTTTTTAGTCATTGAAACTATCCTTGTTTCCATGGATTTTTAACAGGCGTAACGGTCATATTAGAGCTTGATCGTGCAATAACTTTTCCATCCAATTTTGTAATATCACTTTCTACATAAATGACTTTTCTTCCCTTTCGCACCACCTTTGCGGTAACTAATATTGTATCCCCTACTTTGGCGGAGGATAGGAAGTTGACGGATAAATTTATGGAGGTGAATAAGTAATCATTGTTCATGCTAAATACTGCAATACCGATTACTTCATCCATAAGGAGGGATACAACACCTCCGTGAATGCCTCCAGTTGGGTTCGAATGCTCTTTCTTTACCAAATACTCAATAGTGATTTCTCCTGATTCAACTACTCGCATAATACCACCGATATATTTCGCAACGGGAGAAATAGCATTTTGAGCTCCTTCTTTTCCGATTTGTTTTTGCAGCATCGCTACTATTGGATTTGTCATATCTTATTTTTTGCTGCAAAGGTACGTTGTTGAGGAAGTGAGTGGGTTTAACTGGGGTAATAAAATTTCTTGAAAAGAATTAATATTTAAATCATTTTATTTACGAAACCAAAATCATTTTACCGAAAGTGACAATAAGTGTTAACTAAAGGATTTGATTAAAAGTATCGTTATTACGATTA